>CAZBRI010000261.1:0-4846 GCA_964494055.1 uncultured Anaerolinea sp. | reverse complement strand
GGGTGTGGTATTTCTCCTCCCCCAAAAAATCCGTTTTTTGGATTTTTTGGGGGAGGCCGGGAGGGGGTCGCTCTTGACTGTGCCGAAGAAGCCGTTTTACCGCAGAGCCCGCCGGGTATGCAAAAAAATCTCAAGATTAAGATAAATTTTCATGCTGGGATGAACGGGCGTGGTGTTTCCCCTCCCCCATTTTCGGTCTGTGAAAATGGGGGAGGCCGGGAGGGGGTCTGTTCTTGGCCGTGCAGGCTCAATTAACCATGTCTTTGCGAGCCCGGCTCTTTCTTTTCCGGGCGAAGCAATCCCCTCATGTTACAAAGCAATTCTTGCACATGCGTGTTCGACAAAGTCAGGGAGATTGCTTCCCTGAACTGCGCTCGCACATCGTACAGCATGTTCCCGGTTGTACACCGTGCCGCCGGGTTTTGGCGGCAGCGGCATGGCGTGCGTGGAGATGCAACTCTGGAATTTCTATGTAATTGTCCTGAAGAGCCAAACTTAACTATCACCTCTCACAGGCTGATCACAAACCTTGTCCCCTCACCGGGAGTGCTCTCCGCCCGGATCGTCCCGCCGTGCAGTTCAATGATTGAACGCACGATCGCCAGCCCCAGGCCGCTCCCATTCCCGCTCCTGGAATCATCCCCGCGGGTTGAGCGCTCAAAAATGAATGGCATAATTTCCGGTGCGATCCCGCTGCCGGTATCTTCCACCACCAGCTCGCAGCCCTGTGTTGAAACCATGCTTGTTTTCGCCTGAAGGCAAATCCGCCCCCCATCAGGTGTGTAACGCAGTGAATTGCTGATCAGGTTTCCCAGAACCTGTTCCATCCGTTCCGGGTCGATCTTGATCAACGGCAGACCGGCAGCAGCCTCAACCTCAATCTGAATCCCATGTTCATCGGCCAGGTGCTGATAAGTACTCGCTGCATGTTCCAGCAGCTCGCCCGCCGGCACAGTTTCAAGGTATAAAGCCAGCTCACCTGAATCGGCCAGCGAAAGTGTCCGCAGGTCTTCCACCAGGTGCTGCAGGTGCTGAACTTCGTTCTGTATCGTGGCGAACCGCTCAGCGGTCGGCTTCAGCTTTCCATCCTGTAGACTCTCCATATATCCGCCGATCACAGTCAACGGGTTACGCAGGTCATGAGCTATATCTGCAGTCATTTGCCGGCGTGACTGATTTGCCCGCGCCAGGTCAGCACTCATTTTGTTGAAAGCGGCTGCCAGCTCGCCCAGCTCATCCTTTGAATGAACCGTCACTTCCTGCTGCAGCTTCCCCAGTGCCATGGCATGCGTCGCCGTTGTGAGTTCTCTCACCGGCCGTGTCAGGTTACGCGCCAGGAAAAGACCCAGCAGCAGCGCGATCAGTACGCCGCCGAGGGCCGCAACCAAAAGAGACTGAAATACGCTGGCGAGGTACTTGTTTTCAATCGTGTTTTTTACAGGCGCCTGCCCGGTGACCAGTACCGTCCCAACGATTACGCCATTAATATTGATGTCAATACCCCTGGCAATGACCCCTTTTTGAAGTTTGTCACCTGCCTGAAACTGCCCGCCGGGGATAATCACCTCCCGGTTCATATCCACCAGCGCGATCGGCTGCGGATCCGGCGGGGGAGACCCTGGCAGCGGTACAGGCGGGATCAACCCTTCTTTCTGAAGTATTTTGTCCACCCCCTGCCACTGTCCATACTGGGAGTAATAATCTGTCACAATATTGATAAACTGCCCCTGCCGTGAATCTACAATGTATTGGTTGAACCCGATTGATGTTGTCATACCAACAAATATCGCCGCCAGCCCTATGGCGGTTAGGCTGACTAATACAAAGGCAAGGGTGAGCTTTACAGTTAATTTCATACGATCTTCTCTTTCATCACACACCGGCAAAAAGTTAGTAGAACTCTGCGATTACGGATTCGCGAAAATACTTGATTGAAATAAATCAGTAGTTAATCGAAATCCGAATTGCCAGAATAAACCATGATTCAGTATAGGTCATTCAGCAGGCTGAAAATCAAAACATTACAAATTTCAGCTGCGTTATATTACCCGGTGATAAATTATTGCATTCCGGGGAAAACCAATTAATCATCCTATTATTAATCACTGCCTGACCGGAACCTGTATCCGACACCAAAAACTGTCTCGATGAACTCAGGGTTGGCAGGATCTTTCTCGATCTTGGTCCGCAGGTTTCGGATATGCACATCGATCGTCCGCTCCACACCTTCAAAGGTTGTTCCCTGCAGCTTGAGCAGTAGTTCTGAGCGCGGGTATACCCTTCCCGGGGCAGACATTAATATGAAGAGGATGTCAAATTCTGAAGGTGTAAGATTGACATAATGACCATTGGCATGTACGCTGCGGGCTTCCCTGTCCACTCTCAAACCGCTGCGGGACAGAACCTCTGGTTTTGAAGGTGCCCTGCCGGAACGGCGCAGCACTGCATTGATCCGGGCTGTAAGTTCCTTCATTCCAAACGGTTTGGTCACATAATCATCCGCACCCAGTTCCAGCCCGAGAACCTTATCAGTTTCATCCAGCTTAGCTGTTAACAGGATCACCGGCGTCTCGCGCTCTTTGCGGAAGGTTTTTAAAAAATCGTAGCCGCTCATTTCCGGCATCATAATATCCAGCAGTATCAGGTCAGGTTTTTCCTGTCTTGCTGTGTAAAGTGCATCCCGGCCGTTGGCTGCGATCACCACGCGGAACCCCTCAGCCTCCAGGTATTCACGGACCAGGTTACGGATGTTGGCTTTATCATCTGCCACAAGGATGGTTTTTGACATGTTCATATTCTAGCACCTTGGTTATATTTATTATTCGTTCTATTGTTTAATCTGATTGACAACACTCTACGGGGTGATAATGTAGCTGTCATCCACCTGACCATTTTGCTGCCCGTTTTGAATATCCTTCGCCAGGTAAGAGCGCACATATTCGACCGTTGCTTTTTCCGAAGAAACAGTCACGCGCAGGTGGCCTGAGCTCCCCAGAATGGTTCCGCTGAGGTAACCGTAATCTGCAGCAAGGCTGGTATTGTTGTAATTGGCCATGCTTGGCTGCGGCAATTCCTGGTAAATGATACCGTCCAGTGTCTGTTTGACATACACATGATCATGGCCATGAAATACTGCGCTGACATGATTCTGCACAAACATGGTGTGTATCGGCACACCCCAGCCCGGCCGGTGGGCGGCGAAACCATCACTGCCATCCGCATTCTTCCCGCCCCATTCGAAATATGGAGCTGCCTCGATCCCGCCCCGGGCATCTGTATTATTCCCGCCGACAAGGTTATGGATGAAAACGAATTTGTACTTTGCGCTGCTGTTCTCAAGCGTACTTTTCAGCCAGTCATATTGTTCTTTGCCAAGCGTCCAATCCCAGTTGTTATTCAGGTCTTCCTTCCTCGGTTTGGTCGTTGTATACCAGAATGGGTCCAGCACGATAAACTGGGCATCACCCCAGGTCCATGAATAATACCCATCCCGAACGCTTCCCAATGCTGGATCAACGCTTACAGCACCCGTGTAAAACCCGTTCGGCACCGGGTTGGGATAATACAGCTGCCGCAGCTGTGTTGACCAGACCGGCAGTTCGCTTCCGCTGCCGCTTTTCAGCAGCCAGCCGAGTTCACCTTCATGATTGCCATTTACCAGGAAGAGCGGCACATCGGTCCCGGCTGTTCCAAAGTAAGGACGCATATCAGTAAAAGTACTTTCAGCCTCAGCGTAGGTTTTTGCCTGAACTTTTTCAGTCATAAAAGTATCACCCAGGTCGATATGGAAATCAGGTGAATCCTTCAGGACATTTGTCATTGTGTTTGCATAAAGCTCCCCGTTGAAATTCGGGTCCTGGTTGTGCGGGTCTGCATCGATAGTAAATGTGAAAGTACTGCCCGGGGCCCGCTGAGTCATAAAGTGATATTCAGCACCGGTCTTGCCGTCGATATTGAGCGTGTAGAAATATTCAGTTGCCGGTTTGAGATCCGTCAGCTCAATATTTTGGGGTACTTTCGCTTTCAAGCTGACAACATTACTGTTCTGACTGTAAACCCCGCTGCTTGTTCCATAAGCCGCCGAAACAGCCGCATCGGACAGGGAATACAGGCTGATGGTAATGGAATGGTCTGTAGGCCGGCCGAGAATTGTGTTGAAATTCAAATTAACGGGCACAAATGAGTTTGAGCCGTTGGACGGAGCAGTATTGGTTTGGTTTCCCTTCCGTCCCTGTTTGTCCTTCTCTTTCTTCGCCGGCGTGCTGACAGCTTGATATTCCGTATCTGGAACAGGCGTGCTTACTTCAGTTGCAGCCGTAATTGGTACAGTCGTCATCCCTGCTGCAGCTGCAGTTTGGTTATTCCCTTTTGGATTATTCCCTTTTCCCGCCCGCGCACAGGATGCACACAACGAAATCAAGATCGCGATCAGAATAAAACCGTAAAATCCAGCATATTTGTTTTTCATATAAAATTCTCTCTTTCAGTTACTTTTTTATAAATTTGATATTTATTTATCAAGTAGTCTTTTTTTTCATTCAACAATTTTGCAGTTGTTTTCCACAAAAAAGATTCTTCATCTTTGTATTGCCAGTATAAATAAAAATTCATCATTGTAAATTTTCAACCCGTTTACCAAAAATCTCATCGGCCATCCAATAAAGCCCTTGCTCTGCCCCGCAAGTGGATTTTTTGCGAATGTCTTTTGAGCAAAAAATCCCCAAAAAAGAACCCTCATTCTCATCCTTCCTGATGAAGGGAAACTGGGGCAGGGATCTGAGCTTTGGAAATGCCGTTTGCTCGGACCAAAAATCCAAAAAACCGGCATCTTTTTTTACCACAACCC
>CAZBRI010000260.1:0-4874 GCA_964494055.1 uncultured Anaerolinea sp. | reverse complement strand
CACGGCTCTGAACACTCTTTCCCTACACGACGCTCTTCCGATCTGCCATGCTGACGGCCAACGCCGTGGCGCGGGAACGCGAACGCGGTACGATTGAGCAGCTCATCGTCACACCCATCCGTTCCTGGGAGCTGATCGTCGGCAAGCTGGTGCCTTATACTCTGCTCTCACTCTTCAATGTTTTTGAAGTCCTGTCGCTTGGTCACTGGTGGTTCCAGGTGCCCATCCAGGGCAGCCTCTTCCTGGTGGTTGTCATCTCATCCCTTTTCCTGATCTCCGGCCTGGGCATCGGACTCTTCGCTTCCACCATCGCCAACACCCAGCAGGAAGCCATGATGACAGTCTGGATGACCCTTCTGCCGAGTATCTTTCTCTCCGGGTTTTTCTTTCCCATCAGCGCCATGCCGCCCGCCCTGCAAGCCATCTCCTACGGCATCCCGCTCCGTTATTACCTGGTCCTCATCCGCGCCCTGATGATCAAAGGCGTCGGTCCGGATGTTTTGTGGGGTGACGCTGTTTCCCTGGTCATCTTCGCCGTTGTGATCATGGCTGCCGCTATTTTACGCTTCAAAAAACGGCTGGACTGATGCCCGCCCTGACAAGTGCCGGCGGCAAGTTTCCCCGCAGGTTAAAAATACTCAACAAGCAGTTTATGGTTCTTTTGGTGGTGTAAATGAAAACAGAAAATATCCTGGTGAGAGCCAGGAATCTCCGGAAATCTTTTGGCGGACTACAGGCGGTCAAAGACGTCAGCCTGGATATCGCTGCTGGTGAAATTTACGGGCTGGTCGGCTCAGATGGAGCAGGCAAAACCAGCACCATGCGCATGCTGGTGGGTGCCTTATTACCCACCAGTGGTGAAGCAAGCATTTGCGGCTTCGATATCCGCAGCCAGGTTGAGAACGCCAGGTCGCAGCTCGGGTACCTGTCGCAGCGCTTTTCTCTCTATGAAGATCTGACCGTCCTTGAAAATATCCGTTTCTTCGCCGAGATGCGCGGTTTGCAGCCGACCGAATGGCTCCCGCGCTCTATGGAAATCCTCGAATTTGTCGGCCTGGCAAAATTCAAGGACCGCATGGCCGGCCAGCTCTCCGGCGGTATGAAGCAAAAGCTGGGGCTTGCCTCAGCCATGGTCACCCGCCCGCGCGTACTGCTGCTCGACGAACCCACCACAGGCGTCGACCCGGTCACCCGCCAGGATTTCTGGCAGCTTATCATTCAGCTGGTGGCAAACCAGCAGGCTGAAGTCTCAGTCATCATCTCCACGCCCTATATGGATGAAGCTGCCCGCTGTCACCGCATCGGTTTCATGCAAAAAGGGGAGATTTACAAGGAGGGCACTCCCGGTGAACTGCGCGCCATGCTCAATAACAGTATCCTGGAGCTGCGCGGCACACCGCTGACACAATTGAAGGAAATCAGCGAAAAGACCCCCGGCGTGAAAGATGTGCGTGCCTTTGGCGACCGCCTGCATCTGCGTGTGGATTCCGGCCTGGCTGATGCTGTGATCAATGTGCTTGAGCAGACCATCCCGGCCTGCGGGGCAGTTTTTACCAGTGCCCGGCCCATCCCGGCTGCCCTGGAAGATGTATTTATTTATTTATCGGAGATTGACAATGTACGAGCCTGAAAATGTTATCGCTGTAGATCATCTCACCCGCCGCTTTGGTGAATTTATCGCTGTCAATTCCATATCTTTTAATGTCCATCGCGGCGAGATTATCGGGTACCTTGGCCCCAATGGTTCCGGCAAGACCACCACATTCCGCATGCTTCTGGGTCTGCTGACGCCAACCGCCGGGCAGGCAAGCGTACTCGGCTATGATGTTGCCAGGGAATCCGAAGAGGTACGCACCCGCGTGGGATACATGTCCCAAAAGTTTGCCATCTATGATGATCTCTCCGTTTGGGAAAACCTGCAGTTTTACGGCGGGGTGTACGGAATCACTGACCGGCAGCAAATAACCGGCACAGCTGACCTTGTCGGGCTGGGCGGCAAGCTGGAAGTTGTTACCCGTGACCTGTCGGTAGGCTGGCGGCAGCGGCTGGCATTGGGAATCGCCATGGTGCATCAGCCGCGCGTTCTCTTCCTGGATGAACCCACCAGCGGTGTCGACCCGTCCGCCAGGCGCGCCTTTTGGGATCTCATCTACAAGCTTGCAGAAAGCGGGGTAACGATCCTGGTCACCACCCATTACATGGATGAAGCCGAATACTGTCACCGCGTGGCCATGATGCGCGACGGTAACCTGCTGGCCCTGGATACCCCGATAGCGCTCAAAGAACAATACGTACCAGGCAACGTCTGGGAAATCTATGCCGAACCCATGCTGGATAGTCTGCATGCGCTCTCACAGCTGACCGGCGTACACCGCGCCGGCCTATCCGGGGATCATCTGCGCGTGATCGCCGGCCAGGGCCTGGTTGAAAATGATCTGCGCACTGCAGTCATGGCTGCCGGCGCCAGCCTGAACGCCATCCTGCCAGGCGAACCTACCCTGGAAGACGTCTTCATCAACCTGGCAAAAAACTAAATTTAACCCGGTAAAAGCCGGCAGATTTAACTTGATGCTTTTTATTGAGCGGGTACGATAAAATTTTTGAAATTAAATAATCATTTAAGGTTTTTTGTCATTAACCAATCTTTCTTCGTGTCTTAGCGGTTCAAATTAACTATCATCCTGCCAGCCCATATTAATTTTATTTTCCAGTATACTTGGCGGATATGCAGCCACACACCGTGCTCAACAGCCAGTCCATGCTTTCCAGCCTGGCTTATCTATCTGAAGCCGACTCAGACCTGGCGGACCTGTACGCTCAGCTCGGACCTCCCCCGCTCTGGGACCGCACACCCGGCTTCCCTACCCTGGTCCACATCATCCTTGAACAGCAAGTTTCGCTCGCTTCTGCCCGGGCTGCCTTTGAGAAGCTCAAATCTGCCAGCGGTACCGTCACGCCTGCAAGCTTTTTACTATTCAGCGATGAAGAATTGAAAACGATCGGCTTCAGCCGCCAGAAAACCCGCTACTGCCGGCTGCTCGCCCGGGCAGTGCTGGATGGTGCCCTGAACCTGGAAAACCTGCCTGAGCTGGATGATGACTCCGTGCGCGCGGCTCTGACCGCTGTCAAAGGCATCGGTCCCTGGACTGCCGACATTTACCTGCTGATGGTACTGCTCCGCCCCGATACCTGGCCCAGCGGTGACCTTGCCCTGGCAGCTGCCGTTCAGGACATCAAGCAGCTTCCCGCCCGTCCATCCCCGCCGGAACTGGAGATCATCGCCCGTCCCTGGCAGCCCTGCCGCGCTGTCGCCGCCCGCCTTTTGTGGTTCTCCTACCTGCGGAAACGAGGCCTGACATGAACCCTGGTAAAGCCTATTTAAATGAAGAAGCCATTAATATACTCGTAAAAGATCTTGCTGAACAGGTAAGCCGGGTTCGCGGGGTAAAGGCAGTCGTGCTCGGCGGTTCACGCGCACGCGGTACCCATCACCCGGGTTCCGACATCGACCTCGGGATTTATTATCACCCGCAGGAACCGCTAGACATCCCCGCTCTCACAGAATTGGCTATGCGCATCGACGATGAACACCGACCGGACCTGCTTACAATGCCGGGCGGCTGGGGTCCATGGATCAACGGCGGCGGCTGGCTGACAGTTCAGGGTACACCGGTCGATTTCCTGTACCGTGACGTGGTACAGGTGGAAACCTGCATCAAGGAATGCCTGTCCGGCCGCGTGGAGATCAGCTATCAGCCCGGGCACCCGTTTGGTTTTCTAAACAGCATCTACCTGGCCGAGACTGCCGTGTGCCGCATTCTGTGCGAAGCCCCATCCGCCGGTCTATCCCGCCTGAAACAGCTGGCCGCACCCTACCCGCCTGCCCTGAAGTCTGCCCTTATCGAAAAATTTGCCTGGGAGATCAATTTCAGCCTGGGCATCGCCGCCAAAGGCATCCAGCGCCGGGATGTCACCTATATCTCAGGCTGCCTGTTCCGGGCTGCCGGCTGCATGATGCAGGTGCTCTTTGCCCTGAACAGGCAGTACTGGCTGAACGAGAAAGGGGCTGCCGCCATTTTGGAAAACCAGCCCATCCAGCCTGACCGCTTCCGCAGCCGGCTTGAACAAGCCTTCAGCCTGTTGAATTCCGACCCTCATAACCTGGACCGGTCAATCTATCTGATGAACGAGCTTTCCGCTGAAATCACCGCCCTGGTAAAATTACAAATTCCACCCAGCCCATTGCCCTGACAGGAGCCCCCATGCCCATCCCGCCATTCAAGCTCGAACGATTTTTTGCGAAATATGAATTCAGTGTCAAATACCTGCTGAGCGCATCCGATTGCGAGGGTCTCTACTTGTCCGAACTGCTGCAGCTGGCCGCCCCCGAAAGCCGCGAACGCTGGGAAAAACTCAAGCTGGATTACACCGACTCGCAGGGCAATCCAGTTCTGCGCCAGGAAATCTCTCATGGCTATGCGAATATCAAACCCGAGCAGGTCGTGGCCGCTGTGCCGGAGGAATTGATCTTCATCTTCATGCAGACCCTGCTAAAAGCTGGTGATCACGTTATTGCCATCGCACCTGCTTACCAGTCCCTGCACGAACTTGCTCTCTCTATAGGATGCAGTTTGGATACCTGGCAGCTTCAGCCCACAGCTGCCGGCTGGTCGCTGGACCTGGATGCCCTGGAGCGCAGCTTCACTCCCCGCACCCGCCTGTTGGTCATCAACTTCCCCAACAACCCCACCGGCTTCCTGCCCGCAAACACCGAGTTGGATGCCATCCTCGAGATCGCCGACCGGCATGGAGTCTACGTCTTCTCTGATGAGATGTACCGCCTGCTGGAAACCAACCCCGCTGACCGTCTGCCC
>CAZBRI010000259.1:0-4894 GCA_964494055.1 uncultured Anaerolinea sp. | reverse complement strand
GGATCCTGGTCGCAAGTTCAGCCCCCGGGATCTGGTACCCGGTAAAATTCATCGGGGCCTGGTCGGTCCGGATAAATTTCAGGGTCATCGTCTGGTTGTTTAGCTGTGTGATCACGAACTGGGCTGAACGCTGGGCCAATAAGGCAGTTGCCTGGTCTGCAGTTGATAACTGGGCAACGATCGGGTAGCCATCTATTGATAGGACCGCGGTTGTCGCTGTTACTGAAAGCACCTGTGCCGTCACACGCTGAAATGGCCGCAGAACCAGTTCGGGTCCATTGAGCGGATTCAGGGGGCTGACAGAATTTAATCCAGGGATGGCCATAATTATTTTTTCAATTGAAGAAGGTTTAACCGATCAATGAATTGCTTAAATTGCCTGCTCTTCACTGACCATTTTTTTCTCTCCAAATAAATTGTCGGTTAAAAATCGTAAATCTTGAATAATCTCATTTTGCCGCTGAATAATAAAATTCGTTACATAAGCCTTATCTGTATCTCTGAGAATGAGTTTAATATTTACACGGTATCGATTGGTGATCTTTTCAGTACTGACACCCAGAATTTTTCCCCAGGCGTTAATTTCAAGCTGACCTTCTTTTAATGGTGGTACTTGTTTCCGGATCGGGATAATAATTCCCCGGCTTCCGGTTACCTGCCGGGTTGACAATTTTACCGGTTTTTTGACCACTGTTTCTGGCAGCCGGATGGAAAAACTGATCTCATTGCCCGGTTGAAACAGTTTGACTGGAAACAAAAAATCCCTTAAAAACACGCTCACCCCGAAACCGGAAATATCTGCAATCGGTACGGTCAGTCTCGCAGGGTGATCCTTAAACTGTATTACCCCCATCATGGTCGATGAAGGTTCCACCCGGATATTCATTCGTTTGCCAATATTATTTGGCCGTATATCTAAATTTTTCAGAACCGCATCCTGTTTATTCAAGTTAAGACTGATTACCTCTCCCCGTATAGTGAATGGGAGATCGATGCCTTGAATAAAAGTTTCGTGCTGATGATATAAGCAGGAGATCTGGTTTTTCCCGCTGCTGACATGAATTTCATCATCACCAACGAAAGTGACGGCTGCTTCATTGGTGATAGGCAGCCCTTTATAGATATTCAACAGCCGGATCCTTGTTTCGCTGTTGATAACGTGGTCAATTTTTCCAAAAATGTCTTTAAGGGATGTCACAAATGTTTTCTCTGGGTCGTTAAAATAGAAAAAGCAGGTTGTCAGCCTGCTCGGACGTTGTTATGCATTGACACCTAGTGTAACCAGTGTGGGATCTATCGGCACATTGTTTTTCCTGATCTCATAATGCAGGTGAGGCCCGGTCGAATTTCCAGTATTACCAGAGAGCCCGATTACAGATCCCGCTTTGATGCTGTCACCGGCTGAAACAGGGATGCTGGAAAGGTGACCGTAATATGTCCGGTAGGAGCCGTTTTCAACGATCACAAGGTTGCCGTACCCTTGATCATTCCAGCCGGCTGAAATCACTTTACCATCCATCGTGCTTTTGATCGGCGTACCCACAACGACTCCAAAATCCAGCCCATTATGTCCGGGATGAAATTCCTGTGTGATCACACCGCTCACAGGTCTGCCGCTCGGTTCCGAAACCGCCGCGGTGGAGCTGCTGCCAGCTGCTGCCGCCGGTGATTCTGCGGATTGCTGCACCTGCTCCTGGATCATTTTTTCAAGCATCATCAGCATCAATGGTGCCATCATATCTCCCATTCCCATGGATGATGAACCATCCAATGATGGTGTGCTGCTGCCCATCATCATGCTTGATAAGATATTTTGGAAAGACGAGAGAATATCGCTGGATGAAGCGCTTGTTTGGGATGTATTATTTTGAACAGAAGTATTCAGCAGCGATGAGACAGTACTTGATGTGCTATTGATCATGATAAGCGAATTATAAATTTGATGCCTGTAAATGTAAGTAAACGTAACATAAAAAAAACACCTCTAACGGGTTGTTTTATCTCTTCTTTACGCATTATTCAGGAAGGCTTTATATATATAAATTTGTAAATAAGTTATATTACAATAGCGCACAAATATATTTAAAAAATGAATACGAATGTATATTTTTAAAATGCAGCAAACAATGAGTAAAATATTGATTGTCATTATTTAATAAATTGAGTTAAATTTTCAGGATTTTTTCAATTTCAGGTTTGATCGATGCATCCCGAGCTAAAAGTAAGAAAAATCGTTGGCCGTACCTATCTGAATGAGAACAGGCTTGCAGAAGCTCTGGATATTTTCAGCAAAATTTTGCTGGATTATCCGGATGATCTGGAAACTCTGATGATCCTGGGTAATTGCTATCTTGCCAGCGGGGATGGAAAGACAGCCAAAACCCTTTTTTCCCATGCTCTTGAGCTTGATCCTGAAAATTCGAATATCAGCCGTCAGGTTGCGATGGCAGAAGAGATGTCTGATGACGGTCTTGAAGAACTGGCACCCACAGATCTTGCTTCTGTTGCCCGCCTTCTCCAGCGTCTATCCGGAATTAAGCGGGTCATCGAAGAAAAAGACGTTGAAAAAGTGGCTTTTCTCCTGGAAAAGATCATCAATAGCGAAAACCCGGCTGACCTTGTGTCGCAGCACCTCGATGAAATTGATGAATTGATGCCTGCCTTAATAGAGCTTAATGTCAGGCAGGCGATTGCCGATTCCCGGCCAGACCTGGTACAGGCATTGCGCGCTCTCCAGCTCAATGTTGACCACCAGTTGGAATCCAGGGAAGTCGAAAAAGAAGCCCTCACCTTACCGGAAATGCCGCAATTTGTGGGCGACATCATGTTCCTGGTGCCGGATATTGAAGACCGTTCCAGGCGTATGACAACGCTTATGCCCGCCATCGTTTCCCTCGGCTGCCGGGTATTTGAAAAAGAAGAATTCATCCCGGGCCGGGATCCCCTGCCGGATGTCGTGATAACACCCAATCCGCATACAAATCCGAAGTTGCTGGAAAGCCTCTCAGCCTTATCTGCAGCAAATATCCCGATCATTATCGATCTGGATACCGATTTCGAGAAGCAGCCGGTTACCCACTCTGATTATGGAACACGCGGACTTGGAGTTCATACCCGGGGAATTGCCTATGTTTCCATGCTGAAACTTGCCAGCCTGGTGACAGTCCCATCGGAAGAAATGGCGGTTTCACTGGGCGATGTCGTACAAAATGTGCTGGTCATACCGGATGGCTGGTCCCGTTTGAATGAAATGTGGGAAAAGAAAAGTTCGCAGAGGCATACACTCAATCTTGGATGGCTGGATTCATCCGGGCAGCTGGAAGACCTGGCAATCATTCGGCGCTACATCATCCGCATCATCCGCGAATTTCCAAATACCAGGATCGTGGTCATCGGCAATCCACAGGCATACAAATTATTTGACTCCCTTCCTGAACACAGGCGTTTATATCTGCCGGCAGTGGCGCCCGAAGAGTTTCCCTATCTATTGGGTCAGCTGGACGTCCTGATGGTGCCGCTGCGCAGCACAGCCTTTAACCTTACCCTTCCGGACACCTTATTAATGGAGGCCGGGGTGAAAGGTATCCCATGGATCGCATCTCCCATCCCGTCATTTCAAAAATGGCTTGCAGGCGGGGTGATCCCTGCTGTTGTTGATGAATGGCATTTGGATCTCAGGCAGCTCGTCATGGATAAAGAACTGAGAATTGCCCTCGGCAAAGCTGGCAGGGCGGCTGCAAAATCGCGTGAAATGAGTTATACAGGTAAAAAATGGCTGTCAGCGCTTTCAAAAGTGATAAGAAGCAGCAGCTGATATTATTTTATTGAACAGATAATTTTCCATATTTTATTGGAGCAAAAAGTGATCGTTACCTTTATCCATTCAACCCATCACACTGATCAGCTGCGTGTACAGCTGCGCTGCCGGAATTTCGTGGACGCTGTCAACCGCATCGGATCACATTCTGCAAATTTATTGGATCTAAATTCTTTTATCCGGAATACCCCCGAAGCTCAAAGTATTTGTGCCGGTTCGGATATTCTTGTGATCCATCGATATTTATACGGTCCTGTATTGCGGGCAATTCAATATTGGAAGGCCCGCGACAAAAAAGTAGTGGTTGATTTTGATCTGGCAATCAACTTTCTCGATCCTGATTACCCCGGATATTCTTTCTGGATGGAAGGGATGCCGCTTGATGACAGTCAGGGAGGCAGCCCGAAAGCGCAGCAGCTGATCGATCCCCTACCCATTGAACAATTCAAATGGGGGTTGGGATTGGTTGATGCAGCCACCGTACCAACAGCACGCCTGGCTGATGATTGGGCGACTTATACCAATGTGGTTGAGATCCCTGATTTTTTGAACTCGGATCATTATCCAGCCCTGATCAAGTCCCATGAGAAAGAATTCTGGATTGGCTTGCCCAATTCTGTTTCTCATGGTTCATTGGAAAAAAGTGGATTATTATTTGCATTAGAAAACATCTGTAAAAATAATCCAAAGGTTATACTTGTCATCAATGACCTGTTATTTTTACAAAGCGAGAGATGGAATATATCTCAAAATCAGATTAAAAATTATGCGTCCAATAGTTTTGAAGAATGGACGAATACTTTACCGGGTCTCGATTTAGGACTTTTTCCAATATATGGTGATTATGATCTTCGTTCCAGCCAAATACCCATTTTGGAGTATATGATCTCCAAGGTTCCCTGGGCTGCCAGTGACATGATCTCGAACCGGCAGGCAGGGACTTATGGAACTGTTGTGAAAAATAATTCGACGGAATGGGAAACAGTCATAAAGGAAATTATTAATCATCCTGAAAAATATCAGAAAAAAGCAGAGATCGGAAGAGCACACGTCTGAACTCCAGTCACCTGAAGCTAT
>CAZBRI010000258.1:0-4895 GCA_964494055.1 uncultured Anaerolinea sp. | reverse complement strand
CACAGCTTTTGCAGCCCAATTGCCAGATTCGCAGATATACTGGAACACCCTGCCCCGCCCCGAAGTGAATGCACTGCGATCATCCGGGCTTCTTCCCGGGCAACAGTTGTAATGTCCTGCGTGGCTTTAATTGCTTCAAAACGGCGCAAAAGAACGATTACCCTCGCTGCCAATTCTGCCGGTTCAAATGGTTTGCTGATATGGTCATCTGCCCCTGCTTCGAAGGCCTTCAGTTTATCATCCAAGCCTGTTTGCGCTGTCAGCATGATGATGGGAGTTTGAGCAAATTCCGGCTCCCGCCTCAAGCTGGAGACTACGTCATATCCCATCACATCCGGCATCATCACATCGCAAATAATCACATCCGGATGAAGGTTTCTTGCCATGGCAAGCCCGGTCATACCATTCGTTGCTTTTGATACCTGGAAATGATATTCCCCGAAGGCTTTACCAATTAAATCGTGAAATACTGTTTCGTCATCAATTACTAGTAAATGTGTCATTCAGCACCTATTCTTACTCCAAATTCAGTTTCACAATAAGCTTCCAACCGCTCTACTTCAGAGATCAATTGCTGTACCAATTCGTCAGCATGGGCAATATCTTCTTTTTTGCTGAATGTTTCAATTCTTTCAGCAATTTTGGATACCGGTCCTGCGCTAAAATTCGCTGTAACCCCTTTGAGGTTATGCGCATGCAGGAAAAGCTGTTTGGCATTTTTTTCCATCCCCGCCTGCACGATTGCTTCCATCCGGCCGGGCAGGTGTTGAACCAGGTCTTTGCACATTTCAGTGAAAAAATTTATATCATTATAAAACCGTGGCAAGGCAGTGGTGAGATCCAGCGGTAAAACATGCTCGTAGTTCTCTAATTCAAAACTTGGTAATATTTCATTATTTCTGTCAGAGTCAGATGGTTCATCACCAAATAAACCGTCTTCTATTTCAAGCGGAATACCGGGCGATTGATCCATAAATGAACTTGTGTAATCTTGTGTTTCAAGCGACCCGATTGCTTGAGGTTGGATGATCGTGTTCGACCAGCGGTCCAACGCGTTGAACAATACCTTTGGCTCCAGGGGTTTGGTAATATAATCGTCCATTCCTGCTTCAATACATAATTCCCTGTCGCCTTTCATAGCGTGGGCAGTCATTGCAATTATCGGGATGTGTTGTCTGCCATCTTCCCACTGACGGATAAGCCTGGTAGCTTCGATCCCATCCAGCTCAGGCATCTGCACATCCATCAGTATTACGTTATACTTTTTTTCTTTGACTTTTTCAATCGCCAATTGTCCATTTTCAACTGCATCTATTGAATAGCCGGCTTTTTGCAGCAAAACAATCGCTAGTTTTTGATTGATCGGGTTATCTTCAGCCAATAGGATGTTCAGGTCGCGCCGTTTTTGTTCATTAATGCCATGTGATGAAATGAGGCTTTGCGAATCAGATGCAGAGTTTCCAATGACTGACATCAAAGTATCAAACAACATTTGCTGTTTAATCGGTTTGAGCAGGTAACCGGAACAGCCCAAAGCCTCTAATCTGACAGCATCCCCTCGCTGCCCCATCGATGTCAGTATGATTATTTTTGTTCCTCTGACAGTCGGGTCATTGATGATTTCCCGGGCAGTCTGTTCACCATCCATCCCGGGCATTTGCATATCAAGCAGCACAACCTGGTATGGATTTCCAGAACGCCTGGCTGCTCGGAGCATCTCTACACCCCGCGCACCGCTGGAAGCTGCATCAATATGGAACCCGAAACCTTCCACCATTCGAACCAGCACCTTGCGATTTGTCTCGTTATCATCAATACCCAGGATCCGAATATTTTCACCATTCGGGGAGAGATCAGATGAAAAAATAGCCTGCGTTGTAAGCTTTTTATTGGGCTGTTTATCAAACCGCGCTGAAAAACGAAAAGTGCTTCCGCTGCCGGTTTCGCTCAAAACCTCTATCTGCCCGCCCATTGCTTCAACCAGCTGTTTGGATATCGTTAATCCAAGCCCGGTACCGCCGTATTTCCGCGTTGTTGAACCATCCGCCTGGGTAAACCGCTCGAAAATGGAATTTATTCTTTCCTTCGGTATGCCAATGCCGGTATCAATGATTGAAAAAGTGATTAAAACATCCTTTTCTGTGATATCAACCGGCTCTGCCCTGATCACCACTTCACCGCTGTGCGTAAATTTGATCGCATTTCCGGTCAGGTTGATTAAAACCTGTCTCAATCTGGCTGGATCCCCTATCAACTCTGTCTCAAGGTCAGGATGTATCAGGCAGATCAGCTCCAGCCCTTTATCCTGGGCACGTTTCGCCATTAATTGGCTGACATCTTCCACCAGGTTCCGTAAACTGAAGTCCACTTTTTCAAGTTCAAGTTTCTGCGCTTCGATTTTAGAAAAATCTAATATATCATTAATTAATGCCAGTAAAATCTCGGCACTTTGCAGTGAGATACTCAGAAACTCCCTTTGTTCCTCAGTAAGCGGGGTATCCAGGGCCAGTTCCAGCATGCCGATCACACCGTTCATCGGTGTACGAATTTCATGCGACATGTTTGCCAGGAATTCGCTCTTTGCATGATTGGCTTGCTCAGCCTCTTTCCGGGCTTTATCCAGTTCAGTGATGTCATGAAACACATAAATTGTCTGGACAGTGCCGGATTCAACCTCAAAGGAGCGGGTCGTAAGGTCGAAATAACCTTTCACACCCGGTATTTCAACAATTCCTGTTTTGAGCTCAACGTGATCCTGTTCAGGGTACAGGATCGCTGACAGCAATTTACCGTTTACATTTGCAAAATTTGATTTTATTTTAATGACAGCTGTCCGGTTACAGCGCATGATATAACCATCTGCGTCGACCATGAAGATCAGGTCCGAGATCGTATCAAAGATGGTCTCCCATTCTTTTTTTCCACGCTCGATCACAGATTCAAGCTGCTTAAGGACCAGCACATCCTGTTCCAGCCTCGCATTTGCAGCAGTAAGTTCAGTTGTTTCATCTTTAAGCCGCTCATCAAGCTCAACGTTAAGCTTTGCGTATCTCGCCTGCCCCCATCCAGCCAGACCATAAGCAACCCCGAGGAAAATCGGTGCCAGGTCAAGCAGCCAGATAACCTGGTTGTGTGTCTGTATCCTGATAATGGAAGTCAGGTTGAATGGTAAATTCATCGAGATAAGTTCGATAAAGAAACCCCCGATTGGAAAGAGAAGACCAAACATTATTCCGAGAATTACATATCGGCCGATTGTGCTTTGGGAAATTATGCTTCGTTTCATGCGGCTCCCGGAATTCACCAATAAATCTTGCGGAACAATAAGGAAAACTGATGGAATTTGTAATATAAATTACTTCCAGCATCCCAAATGCTGGATCAATATATTTTACACTCAATTTACTAAAAACCTCTGTAAACAAAGGATAAATAATGGACTTGAAATTTTATACTGGATACCTATAATTTAATTAACATCACAGCTATTTCAATCAGAATTTCAATTAATCGGCTTCGATTCCAATTTATGAAAAAGCCCTTTTTGATTTTGAATGAATTCTCTGATGCACTTTATCCGTATGCAAGTATACATTTATAAGGAGAGATAATATGGTACTTAATGTTACAAAATACAATATTCATCCTGACAAAGTCGAATTATTTCAGGCCTGGGTTAAAAAAGCCATTCCGAGAATTTTAGCCTTACCCGGTGTTGTTGAATTCAGAGCATACCGACCATTGTCAGGAGCGTGGCAGGTTGTCACAACTGTCGAATTTTCAGACCTGAACGCCTGGTCCAAATCCGCGTCCACCGAAGAATACACGAGGATATTAGATGAATTGCATACCCTCGCAGTTGATGTTCTTGTGGATGTCTGGGGTCCATCCCCGGTTGTACCAGTACCTTTGAAGCCCGGAACGTAGATATTTAAATCTTGCCTGGCAGGAAAATAACCGATTCCCGGGATAATGGATAACTCTTTATCCCGGGATTATTATCAGCATAGAATTTCTTATTTTTTTTGCAAAAATTTTATACAGTAGGGGTTACCCACAAACCTGCTCCGATCCCCACTGAGGTAAGAAACATATTGTAACTGTACACTTCATCCCTGTTGTAAAATGGGTTATATACCCTTACCCAGCCGCCGTTTCCGACCGGGATAATGTCTTCAAGGACAACCCAGTGTCGTATCTTCCCATCAGCCCTAACCTTTCCTGCACTGTTGATCCCGCATCCTGCGATCATAAACTGCCCGCTTGACAGTCTGTCTTTTAACTTTTGCGGTGTGGTAGGCATGGATGAATAAATATCACCCTTAAGGCCGATGGTTGATAATAAATTTTGCAAATCTCCGGCACAGGTCCCTTCATGAGGATTATTAAGGATGGAAGCAGTTCTTGGATATTTTCCTTCATGCCAGCCCTTCAGCAGCGGAATAATATCCTTGCTTCCGATAGCTGCCACGCAGAATTCACCGCACAAAGAATAATGGATAACATGCTTGCCGGTGCTTCCAAATATATCAATATACTGGGCTGCATGGTACCCCTTCAGCTTCATTTCTGCCATGATGGGATCTTCAGGAAACCGTAGAATAGGTTTCGAAAGATCAAAAACGGTCTGTGCATTTCCTTCAATCCCGGGATCCATTTCCGGGCTTGGGTAAATATAATCACCCACGATGTCTGCCCGAAACCAGCCGTGCAGATAACGGCTCATCCGGTAAAAATCCACCTCGTAATATAAGCGGTGCGTTCCATATTTTTCACCGCTTCTAACCGCACCGGTCCAGCGCATGACCTGGCCTTTTAGTGCGCAGCCGTAATAGCTGTCATTTTGCAGAAGATCGGAAGAGCACACGTCTGAACTCCAGTCACCTGAAGCTATC
>CAZBRI010000257.1:1680-4895 GCA_964494055.1 uncultured Anaerolinea sp. | reverse complement strand
ATCTGGCACAAGATCCTCTTTCTCATTCGGGATCTGTATTTCGCCTCGATTTTTAAAATTATCGATCGCAACTTTTAATATATTTTTTGCAATGGATAATGCATGGTGTTCATCAAATTCAATATGAGTAGCCCCGGTGATCTTTACTTTTGGAGAAGTGGTGATAATTTTTGTGTGAAAGTGGCCAGCCAGGCTGACGAGTGCCTGCATGATGCATTGAACATCGACAACCATCGCTTCAACAGCGCCAGTCATGATGGAAAGCTCCTGGTGTAAGAAATTCCCGGCTGCCGGAATTCCCTGACGCATAAGGATTTCATTAGCTGTGCAGCAGATACCAGAAAGTTGAATGCCATTTGCCCCGGCTGCTTTCGCATAGGCAATAATCTCGGGGTCCTGTGTTGCAGCTACCATCATTTCACTTAATGTTGGTTCGTGTCCGTGAACAACAACATTTACCATGTCTTTTTTCAAGACACCAAGATTCGCCTGACCGAGGATAGGGGCAGGTGTGCCAAATAGTATGTCAGAAATATCTGTGGCGATCATCGAACCGCCCCAGCCGTCAGCCATGCTTGTGCGAATGGCATGACTTAGAATGTGTTCATAATCCTGATCATCCCCAATATGGGTTCTATGCAGGGCTTCGACAACTTCACGGTCAACACCACGCGGGAGGATCCCGAGCTTACGCCATAATTCCTGTCGTTTTTTTGTTGCTCTGCGGGCAGGGACGATCTCTCCCCGCTGTTGACCAAACTGGGAAATATACAAGTCGGCCAGTTCGTTTGCGATTTCATCTGGAGACCGGCCTTCGATTTTTATATCGTAATAACCGGCAACCTGCCGAAGTTTGGCAACGTCACGAATTGTACAACCTTCAGTTTCGTGATTGGCAACCGCTTTCAAAGTAAAAGCCATATCCCGCCCGTGATCAGAATGAGCCGCTGAACCTGCAGCAATTGAACGCGTCAGATTTCTGGCTTGAACTGTTTCGAGAGTTGCACCGCAAATCCCAACATCACCGCTTTTCGTTAATCTGCATGGTCCCATGCCGCATTGTTTACAGCACATTCCTGCAGCTCCAATATTGCAGGGTGACATATTATCTGCCCTGCTGAATGCTGTTGTCAGGCCTAGTTCTTCTGAGCGGATGATCATTTGCTGTGCAGCGGGATCGATCGTATATTCTGTTACTTCACGTTTCTTTGGCATAATATCCTCTACTCATCCATATTTTTAATAACGCCCATCCCCGGGCAATTCCACAATGGACGGCCGCTATATGGAGTTTTTTGAGAAAAACTAATGGTCTTTTTCATTGCGGCATAAGTGGCAGTGTGTCTCATCTCAGCCATGCTGGAAGGTACCGGTAAATTTTCCTGGAGATCGAGGGGATTGGCTAAGTATCCTTCATTTTCCAGAAGCTTGATCAAGTCATCATGTTTGATCAGTGCAACGTCAAACTCGATCTGGATCACCTGGAAAGCACTGCTGGCGTAGACTTGCTTGACGCCTGGTACAGAAAATAATAAACGCCTGACTTCGGTGACATGGTGATCACCGAAAAGTGCAGGCGAGTTAAATGTAGATTTTTGCATAATTGCCTCCTTCTTGTTTTGAAAATATTGATTCTTTTCCAATAAAGTGAAGAAGAGATCAAACAAGAATATTGTGTAGAAGCATTATAGCTTTATTGGAATTTTCAGACATTGTGACAAATGTCACAATATAATCAAGTAATTTGGACAATGTACATACAACTATTAAATAAGATTATACTTACCCAAAATTACTATAATAGTTGCAAATGTTATCTTTTTAGCATTACATTTATGATTAGGTGAACAAGAATACTTACTGAAAGAAAAAAAATTTGACAACACGTAAAATCTCACAACATTTATATTTAAGTAATTTTCAACCAAATAGGATTGGATGGATATATTTTTCAATTGCAGCTATATTTTTTCTTTTTTATACACCTGTATTGGCTGATAAATCTCGTACAAATATTGAGCAAGATCGGTTGTCAGCAGCAGATCCTTATGCCCTAATCGATGCAGTAAACGCGGTTCGATTATCCCATGGACTTGCACCATATGCTGCTAGTTCAATACTTATGAATGCCGCCCAGCAGCATGCACAATACATGTCCACCGCAGGTGTAACACATTACGGTGCAGATGGTTCACGGCCATATCAAAGAGGGCTGGCGGCTGGTTATCCTCTGGCTGGTGATTTGTCGTTGGGCGGGTTCTATTCTGAAAATATTATTGCCGGTAATAAAATGACGGTGACAGAGGCAGTTCAAGCCTGGCAGGGTGATGCACCTCACCTTAACACCATGCTTTCAACAAATTTGACAGAAATTGGAGCAGGTGTTGTAATCGTATCTGATTATGTATACTTTGTGATTGATTGTGCCAGGCCGACAGGGAGTGGTCAAACCACAGTTATAAAAACGATAGTTCCAGGCGAAATTACTTCAATTCCGGTTGATTTATCTTCAATCCCTGAAACACCTGTACCTGGACCTATCGTTGTAAACACACTCGTTCCCGTAACGCCAGATGGGGATGGCAGGATCTGGCATGTTGTTAAACCCGGTGAAACTTTATGGCTTATCGCCGTTTCTTACAATACCAAAGTAGCAGAAATCAGGAAACTTAATAATTTATCAGAAACACAGGCAATTATCCCCGGGCAAAAACTGCTTGTACGCCAGGATGTGATAGCTTCTCCGATTCCAATCACAAGCACCTCATTTCCAAAAAACACCATACAGCCAGAAATTACAATCGAGGTGTTGAAGACAGTTGTTCCTGCTGCATCACCAACTGTCATTCCTGTCACACAGACTCCCATTCAGAACTCTGCTGATCCAAAATTCAGCATGATCATTCTCGGGGTGATTATCCTGTCAGCTGTAGTTCTCTCCCTGGTTTTTATAAAAATATTAAAAACGGAAGATTAAAACCGAATAATTTAAGATCAAAGTGACGGATGATACCTCGACAAAGTGATAATTGGCCTTGATAGATTTCTGGCTCGTAATGTAATCTTGATATAAGAAAATAAATAACCCTGGTGTTATTTTTTGAAAAGGAAAATAACACTAAAAATCGAGGAAAAATGAAAGCGTTTGTTCTTATTAATATTCGTACGGGTGAAATTAATGATGTTGTTCAGCAATTAAAAAAAATTAAACAGGT
>CAZBRI010000257.1:0-1580 GCA_964494055.1 uncultured Anaerolinea sp. | reverse complement strand
GCCATCGTGGATTCAAAAGATATCAATGATTTAGGCCAAATTTTAGCCGGCATAATTCAACCCATACCTGGCGTTGAAGAAACCTTAACCTGCCTGGCAGTGGAGACTTAGCTCATTGCCAGAAAAATTCGAATTTTCTGAACATTCCCAGGCACAGGCTTTGGAAATCAAAATTGAGGAACTGAAGGGGAGACTGAGACAGGTCAACCCTGAAATTTTGGCTGAAAAAACTGGAAGCGGGATATCAACTACTAATCAGGAATTGATATTTAATTTATTTTATTTTAATGACGAAATTCATGTTCAATATCCTGACTTCGTTATTTGGTCCAAAAATAAAGGCGATCAATCCAATTTTATTCAATTGGTGATTTTATATTATTTTTTTACCGCTGATGGTGCTGGAAAAACAGATAAATACATTAATTTTGCGCAGCTTCCCGGCGGGAACATATATTCAAAAGCTTTTCAGGGTTACTCAGGTAATGAAATTGCGAAAAATGTTGAACTAAATATTCAACCTTTGAAAAAAGTTTGTAGTCATCTGAATGGGAAACAGTCTATTGATTTTGACCTTTCTTATGTTTTTTCGATATTTCCCAAATTTGATATTAAACTGGTATATTGGGTCGGAGATGACGAATTTCCCAGTTCATGCCAATTACTTTTTAATGAAACGGCTTTGAATTACATGCCGATCGATGGATGTGCCATAATTGGAAGTCAACTAACCAAAAGAATAATAAAAAATCTCAAAAAGCAGGAATAAATTATCAGATTAAATTAACTTTCTCAATTTCAAAATAAGGTGATTTGATATTTAATAAAGTTGAATTATATTCAAAAAAGGATTATTTTAATGAGTATTACAATCGCATTGGCAGGTAAAGGCGGGGTTGGAAAAACTACCGTAGCCGGGATGTTAATTAAATACCTGGCCCAAAATCAGACAGGCTCTATTCTGGCGATAGATGCTGACCCGTCTTCAAATTTGAATATGGTCCTTGGCCTGGACCTTGATTTTACGGTTGGAGAAATTCGAGAGGACATGCTGCACCAGGTAAAAGAGTCGCTTGCTCAGGGCGGGGCAGCGATGGGCGGATTACCTGGCGGGATTTCTAAGAGGGAATACCTTGATTACCATGTTCGATCTTCGCTGTCTGAGGGTTCAAGATTTGATCTGATTGCGATGGGACGCGGTGAAGGACAGGGTTGTTATTGTGCTGTCAATCATAATTTGCGGGAGGTAATTGACAGCATCAGCAAACATTATGCTTATGTTGTGATCGATAATGAAGCTGGTATGGAGCATTTATCCCGGCGGACAACCCGGGATGTTCAGCATCTGCTGGTCGTTAGTGATGCATCTCAGCGAGGTTTGGTAGCCGCTGAGAGGATCGTAGAAATGAGCCGATCTCTGGATATTAATATTGAACAAACCCATTTGATCATCAACAGGGTCAATGGAGGACTGACAGAAGAAGCGAATACAGTTATCAATCGAATGGGTATTTCATTATTAGGAGTGATCAATAATGATGAGGAGTTATCCAATTTTGACAATACCGGCAGACCCCTCG
>CAZBRI010000256.1:0-4991 GCA_964494055.1 uncultured Anaerolinea sp. | reverse complement strand
AGATCTACACGGCTCTGTACACTCTTTCCCTACACGACGCTCTTCCGATCTGCCTTCGACGACGTGATTGTTGGTCAAAATGTAACCGCTGTCCGAGATGAATACCCCGCTGCCGCTCACGGTCTGATCCCCGGTCTGCCCGAAGAAGGTCATCTGCCCGGGGATGGTTCCGACGACAGTGACCACTGCCGGCCCAACCTGCTCAACCGATCGGGTGATGGTGGTTTGTGTGTCGGTGCTGTTGAGGGTCAGCGATTGGAACGCAGGCAGGGCAGTGGGGGTGGATGCGGCTGCGTTTTGGGCGGGGATAATTTCCTGCATGGCACGGTAAACACCCAGCCCGCCGGCCAGTGCCCCGGAAAGGGCAGATGCGGCTGCGACGAATATGACGAAAATAACGTATCCTGCACGTTTCCAGGACATAGGTGCCTCCAGGGATGAGGGTTGTAAATAACCCGATTGAAAAAGAATTATAGTATATTATTTGGCGGTATATTTCTGGAAAATCAACATATTAGTTCCAACCGGGGGAGATCCGGCGAAATGATAATCCTGCCAGGTTATTTTTGGAATACTTCTTACTTAAATTTCATTTAGCAGTAAGTACCGGCTATTATTTATGGGTCATTTACGACAAAACCAATCCAATGGCGGGTATAATCAAAATCGAATATATGTCTGAATTATTAAAGCTGTTATTTATTGAAGATAACGAGGGTGATGCGGAACTGATTAAACATCATCTTCAGCATGGCGGGTATTCGCTTTCCACTCAAAGGGTGGAGAATGAAGCTCAGCTCAAGGCTGCCCTGGGGCAGGATACCTGGAATCTGGTGATTTCAGATTACCGGCTGCCGGCACTGGATGCCCATAAAGCCCTGGAAACAGTCCTAGCCAGCGATCCGGACCTGCCATTCATCGTCATCTCGGGGGTGATCAGTGAAGAATCGGCTGTTGCGCTGATGCGGGCAGGGGTCAGGGATTATTTCAAGAAAGATAATCTCAACCGCCTGATACCGGTCATCGAACGTGAACTGCTGCAGACAAAAAAAAGACAGGAATTAACCCTCTCACACCGGCAGCAGGCTGAAGTAGAAGCCCGTTACCAGTCCCTGTTTGAAGATTCACCGATCGCCTTGCTGGACGTGGATTATTCCGAAGTCCTGCAAAAGGTGGAAAAACTGCGCAGCGAAGGTGTTGTCGATTTTAAAACCTACCTGCTTTCGCGGCCTGATTTCGTAAGAGAGTGTGCATCCTCGCTCAGGCTGCTGGATGTCAACCAGGCGGCCGTGCGCATGTATGGCGGAAGCCAGAAGAAGGACCTGTTCGACCAGCTTCATTTGCTGCTTCCGCCGGAGCTGGTGGATAACTTCAATATTGAAATCTTGATGATCTCCGAAGGCCGGCTGACCTTTGAATACGAGACCATGCATCACACCCTGGACGGCGAATATATCGAGATCAACCTGGACTGGGGGGTGGTCAGCGGGCATGAAAAAACCCTCGACCGGGTCATCCTGTCTGTGCAGGATGTCACACGCCGCAACGGCACTGAGCGCCGTCTGCGTCAGACCGAATTTAGAATGCGCAACCTGCTGGAACACGTGCCGGCTGTGGTCTATACCGAAAAGGCTGACCTGCCGGGCCAGATGCTTTATATCAGCCCGCAGGTGGAAGTCCTTACCGGCTACGCCCCGGACATGTTCCTCAGCCAGTTTCATTTTTGGAAAACCGTCACACACCCCGAAGACCGGGAGGTTGTTGCCAGGGAAAATCAGCATGCCATAAGCACCGGTGCGCCGTTCCGGCTTGAATACAGGTTATTGACACGTGATCAACGCGTCGTGTGGGTGCGGGACGAGGCTGTTTTAATTGTAGACGAAAATAACCAGGCTCTGTTCTGGCAGGGCGTGGTGCACGACATCACCGATACCCGGGCGGCAGAAGCTGCATTGCTGGAGAGTCAGCGGCGGCTGGCACAGCTGATGAGCAACCTGCCAGGCATGGCTATCCGCTCCAGGATCGGACCGGATTGGGGTATGGAGTTTGCCAGCGAGGGCTGCCTGGCACTGACAGGTTTGTCTTCTGACCAATTCATCAGCGGTAATGGCGGGAAGTATGGAAATATGATTCACCCGGAGGACAGGCCGATTGTCAGGCAGGAGATCACCCGGTGCGTTGAGTTGAAAATCCCGTTTGAACTGACTTACCGTATCATCCTTGCAGACGGCCAGGAAAAATGGGTCTGGGAAAAAGGCCAGGGTGTGTATGACGATCGGGGAAACATTGAAGGCCTGGAAGCCTTTGTCCAGGATATCAGTGAACGGGTGAAGTCTGAGGCCGAAAACCAGCGTTACCTGCTTGAGATGGATGTTGTTTACCAGGTCAGTTCAGCCATCAACCGCCTGATGGAGCCCGGGCAGATCTCCACCAACGTATCACTCATCCTGGAACAAAAAATGGGCTGGCACAGCGTGGCCATCCGTCTTTATGATGAAATAACCGGCAAGGTCACACTTTTGACCGTCCTGGATAAAGGGGAGATCCTTGCCAAGGATAATGGGAAGCTCTCGATGATCAATCAGATCATCCCCGACAGCCGGAAAGGATTATGCGGCTGGGTTTTCCAGCATAATAAACCGCTGCTCGTCCCGAATGTGCTGGAAGACAGCCGTAATATACAGATCAATTCGCCGGTTCGGTCAGGGATGTATGCACCGTTGCGCATAGGTGAAAGAGCTATCGGATCGATTGCCATCGAAAGTGAGAAAGAGGATGATTTTACCGAAAAAGACCTGCTGCTGCTGACGACAGTTGCCAACCAGGCTGCCATTTCCATCGAAAATGCGCAGCTATTCCTGCTGGCGCAGCTGGAACTTGGAGCCCGCAAGCAGGCCGAAACCAGCCTGATGGAAGCCCAGGCACGCCTGGAACAGCGCGTGGCGGAAAGGACCGCTGAATTAAAATCTGCCAACCAATCCCTGGAGAAAGCCGGAAAATTGAAGGATGAGTTCCTTGCCAGCATGAGTCACGAACTCAGGACTCCGCTGACAGGTATTCTGGGCCTGTCTGAAGTGCTGCAGCTGCAAACTTATGGGGAGATGAGCCAGAAGCAATTAACCGCGCTGAAGCATATAGAAAGCAGCGGAAGGCATTTGCTGGAGCTGGTAAATGATATGCTGGATATTTCCCGCCTCGAAGCCCAGCAGATGGAGCTGACAATGGGACTTTGCAGCCTGCAGCAGGTGTGCCAGAATAGTTATAAAGAGGTAGAGGACCTGGTTCTAGAGAAAAAACAGGTCTACAGCATCGAGGTTGACCCTGCGGATCTTAAGGTTAATGCAGACGGCAGGAGACTTAAACAGATCATCACCAATTTACTCAGCAATGCATCCAAGTTTACACCAGCTGGTGGACGGCTGGGGATTCAGGCGGGTGTGAATGAATCGGAAAAGAAAGTGACCATCTGCGTGTGGGACACGGGTATCGGCATACGGGAGGAAGATCTCCCGCGCCTGTTCCAGACATTTGTTCAGCTGGATGCCCGCCTTGAACGGCAGTTTAACGGTACCGGCCTGGGATTGGCGCTGGTGAGGCGTTTGACTGAACTGCATGGGGGGACGATCAGCGTTGAAAGCAAAATAGGGGAGGGCAGCCGCTTTATCGTCAGCCTGCCTTTGGATTGATCACGTATTAAATCGAGCTGTTTCCACCCGGTTACGCCCATTATTTTTGGCAGCATAAAGGGCTGAATCCACCCGTTTAAGGATCATTTCTGTGTCGCTGCCATGATCCGGGTATACAGCCACTCCGATCGACAGGGTGATCTTATCCAGGACATGGCCGGAAAATATGATCGAATCTGCAGAAATTCCGGCCCGGATCATTTCTGCTCTTTCCTGGCAAACATCCTGGCTGACATCCGGCATGATCACCATAAATTCTTCCCCGCCCATCCGGCAGACAATATCTTCAGACCGCACAAGGTTGTTCAAGACTTCCACCAGGTGCAGTAATATGTGATCACCGGCTGCGTGGCCAAAAGTGTCATTAAAATTTTTAAAGTGATCAATATCGATCATGATCAAACCCACTTTTTGAAGTTTACGTAATGCACGTGGAAATTCTTTCTGCAGGGTTTCGGTCATAAAACGGCGGTTGAAGGCCCCGGTCAGGGGGTCGCGAATGGATTGCAGCCTCAGCAAACTGCGCAGGCGGATATTGGAGAGCGACAGCATGATATTTTCAGCCATGATATATGCAGCACCCTGGTTGTCAAAAGCAGCCTGGTATTGATTTTCCCATTCAATATGCAGCAGGTCGGTGACCTGTCCTTCTAAGGTCATGGGTATCTCGAGATAGCAGCCTTTAAAACCGGAATGCATGTGAGGGCAGGCTGGTAATTTCTCATTGCTGCTGTAAATAAAGGGTCCATTTCTTTGAAGGGTCAGGCACATGGCAGGAGACAAACCATCAGCGCTGGAAAAATCTTTTCCCCAGGAGATACATCGATTAAGCCGGTTGTCAGTTTCGTTCAGACTGAATACCCCCCCGCAACTGCCCGGGAATATCCTTTCGCCGAATTTTTGGATCAGTATATAGGCTTCCTGTTCATCCTGGCACCCCTGAAGCATTTCAGTCATCTGCCGCAGCAGATCTGATTCGATCCTGCTTTTTTCCATGTTGTAAACCAGGCCGGTTAATTTTTCATTGGTGATCTGTAATGAGGCTTCGGTGCTTTTCTGCAGGGTATTATCCTCAAACACCATCAATAAATGCTGCTGGTCCCCGGAACTGAAGCGGACAAAAATAATATTCAGCCATAATGATTTACCGAATGAGCTGACAAAATTTCCCTGTATGTGAACGGGCAGATCAATCTGTTCAGCCTTGATCGTTGCTTCATAAATCCCATTATTTTTCCAGGCAAGTGTAGTGTGGTAATTTTGCTGCAGCAGCAACTCCAGGCTGCCGCCGGTAATCTCAGCTGC
>CAZBRI010000255.1:0-4996 GCA_964494055.1 uncultured Anaerolinea sp. | reverse complement strand
AGTGGTCGGATACCATAAAATTCGGTCCGGCACCATCCAGCCGTCTGTCAAAAAAACATTTGATCTGAATTGTACAGCCACCATTTTGTTATTATCCACCTGAACAACAATTCCCTTTAACCAGCCTCGTACGCGTTCACTGTTTTTTTCGTGATCACAATAGGCATCCACAGCATCGCCTACCTCAAAAGCATATCCGGCAATGGGTGACCGCATAAAATTATAAGCAGCTGAGCTGCGTACAGACCGTTTTGCTGTGCCATGAACCGGAGTGGTCGGACGATTAATTTTCATAAATGCCTCAATTTTTGTGTTTGTGCAATTGTTCTGATAATTTAGACGGACTGCGTAACTTTATTCTTCAGAGAAGGTACTGATTCAAGCTTCCATCTTTTCAAGGATTGAATTCATAAATCTTTCTCGAACACCTTCAAAGGGTATTCGCTGCATAATAGGATCAAAGAATCCTTCCACCACAAGCCTTTCTGCATCTCTTTGTGGAATTCCACGAGATTTGAGATAGAAGAGCGGTTCCTGTTCAAGTTTACCAACGGTTGCTCCGTGCGTGCAGCGCACATCATCTGCCAAAATTTCTAATCCCGGGATCGAATCTGCCCTTGCATGTTCACTTAATACCAGGTTTCTATTGGCCTGGTAGCCATCCGTTTTTTGCGCACCGGGTGCAACATAAATCATACCCTGCCACACTGAACGGCTTTTTCCTTTCAAAGCACCCTTAAAAAGCAGGTCACTTTTTGTATCGGGTGCCAGGTGATTTTGCTGAGTATCATGGTCAAGGTGCTGACTGCCATCAGCAAAATAAAAACCTGACATTCGGCCGACCGCTCCTTTACCAACCAGATCCAATTCAGAAAAGTTTTTGGTTAATTTCGATCCAACAGCGCCAAAAATCCAATCCAGATTCCCATTTGTTTCAACACGAATGCGTTCATGGGTAATATTCCAGGTGTTTTTTCCCCAGGATTGAAGTTCAACAAACCTCAGACTGGCATTCTGCATCACCTGGATTTCAACGATCCCGGCATGCATGGAATTTGAAGTTTTATCATCCGGTGATGCTGATTCATGAACGAAAGTAACTGAAGCACCTTCATCCACAAGGACAAGAAGATGTGAAATGTGTGCGATATTATTGCCGGGTCCCCAAAGAATACTGTGCAAGGGTTGATCAACCGTTACACCCCGGGGTACATAGAGAACAACACCCGAGTCCGAAAATGAGCCGACCAGAGAGGCAAACTTCCCTTCTTCGGGGTTGATTGTCTTTCCTATCATTTTTTCAAGGATTTCAGGATGATCACGTTTACAGGTTTGGAGATCCGTAAATATCACTCCCTGAGCTTTAATTTTTTCATTCAGATTTACCATGGCTGCGCCAGGAACAAGCGTAACCTGTCCGCCATGCTGATCGGCAACCAGAGGTTTTAACAAATTTTCTGGAATTGCAGGCAGGGATTGATATTCATTTTCTATTGCCATGCGGAAAGAATCTGCCGGCATCATCCTTAGATCGGTTCTGCGCCATGCTTCTTCAATTGTCGTTGGAAATGACTGCTTTTGAAATACATCATAAGCATGTCGTTGATATTCAGCCAGAATACCTTTTTCCGGATTCTTGAAAGAAAACTTAAATTCTTTGTTTGATGTTCCAGACCTGACTGATCTGGAAATAATTACATTGCCAATATTTTCTGTCATATTAACCGATCGATCCTTCCATCTGAAGCTGGATCAGACGATTCATTTCTACTGCATATTCCATTGGTAATTCTTTTACAAGCGGCTCGATAAATCCTGACACAACCATGGTTGTGGCTTCTTCTTCACTCAAACCTCTGCTCATCAAGTAAAAAAGCTGTTCTTCACCGACTTTTGATACAGATGCTTCATGCCCGATTGTCACATCATTTTCATCGATTTCAATCGTCGGATATGTATCTGATCTGGATTTTGGGTCCAATAACAAAGCATCACACACCACGCTGGATTTTGATCCTTTTGCGCCGTTATAAACTTTTAATAAACCTCTAAATGACGCCCTGCCGCCGCCTTTGGAAATCGATTTGGATATCACTTTACTGGTCGTATTTTTTGCAAAATGAACCATTTTTGTTCCAGCATCCTGTATCTGACCCGGCCCTGCAAACGCCATGGATAACATTTCTCCATGAGCGCCAGGTTCCATTAAATAACAGGATGGATATTTCATGGTTAATTTGGACCCGAGATTGGCATCAACCCATTCGTGGGTACCATTTTCGAAAACTTTTGCACGCTGTGTCACTAAATTAAAAACATTTGTTGACCAGTTTTGAATAGTCGAATACCTCGAGCGCGCGCCTTTTTTAACGATTATCTCAATGACACCGCTGTGAAAAGAATTGGTAGTATATTGCGGTGCCGTGCAGCCTTCAACATAATGAACCTGGGCACCTTCATCCACAATAATAAGAGACCGTTCAAACTGTCCGACATTTGCAGTATTCAGCCTGAAGTAAGCCTGCAGCGGTAAATCAACTTTCACACCTTTTGGAACATAAACAAAAGAACCGCCAGACCAAACTGCGCTATTCAACGCAGCGAATTTATTATCTTCAATTGGAATTACTGTACCAAAATGCTCCCTGAATAAGTCAGGATGCTGCCGAAGTCCATCTTCAATCGATAAAAAAATAACGCCCTGCTTTTCCAGATGCTCCAAAACTGAATGATAAACCATCTCAGATTCATACTGTGCGCCGACGCCGGCCAGGAATTTTCGTTCTGCTTCCGGAATGCCAAGCTTATCAAATGTCCGCTTGATATCATCCGGTACATCATCCCAGGATTTTTCGCTTTTCTCCGTTGGTTTAACGTAATAATAAATTTGATCTAAATTAAGTTCATTTAATTCCGGTCCCCAATTTGGCATTGGCCGGCTGAGATAATGATCAAGCGCTTTTAATCTAAAATCCAGCATCCACTGGGGCTCATTCTTCATCTTCGAAATGTTTACTACGACTTCACGACTCAACCCTCGTTGAGATTTAAATACATAATTATCATCCCGATCATGAAATCCGTATTTGTATTCACCAATATCATCTAAAATTTTTGCGTCTTCACTCATCATCTCACCAGTAGATTTCACTGAAATTTCAAAATATATTCCTCAAATCAACTTTTGGGTTTAACCTGGATTCTCAAACTGATGCATCTTCGTATTTTTCGCGAACCCAATCATACCCGGCTTCTTCCAGGTGCAAGGCCAACTCAGGCCCGCCGCTCTCAACTATTCTGCCGCCCATCATGATATGCACAAATTGCGGCTTTATGTAATTCAACAATCGCTGATAATGCGTGATAACAAGAACACCCAACTCCGGGCCGCTCAGGGCATTTACACCTTCTGAAACAATTCGGAGCGCATCAATGTCCAACCCGGAATCCGTTTCATCCAGAATTGCAATTTCCGGCTTGAGTGTAGCCATCTGTAAAATTTCAGCCCTCTTCTTTTCACCGCCAGAAAATCCATCATTCAAATAACGCCCGGCAAAGGAATGATCCATTTTGAGGAGTTCCATTTTTTCTTTTAACATTTTCCGAAACTCTGGAATCGGAACACCTTTATCTTCAGGGTTAGCAGCCCGCCTTCTAGCGTTCACTGCTGTTCTCAGGAAGTTTGCTACAGTTACCCCTGGAATTGAAACAGGATATTGAAAAGCTAAAAAGATCCCTTTTCTGGATCTTTCATCAGCTTCCATTTCCAATAAATTCAGACCTTTAAACCAGACTTCCCCGGCTGTTACAGTGTAACCAGGATGACCCATCAATGTGTAAGCTAAAGTTGATTTCCCGGTGCCATTCGGACCCATGATCGCATGTACTTCACCTTGCTTGATCGTCAGGTTGAAGCCCTTAAGAATTTCCTTTCCTTCAATACTTACCTGAAGATCTTTAATAACTAACTCTGACATTTTCTCTCCTTACATATACCTTTAACGCCATTAAGGCGGATTATTCAGCGATCAGGTATTATAGCAAATCGGAGAGTTTATGTCAATATTTATGATATTTTTCTAGTATATTAATAAAACTATTTGTATAGACTGCAGCCAGGGTTATAGCCTTTTTACATCATGAGAGCCGCTTTCACGAATTCCCGCTGGGGTGATTTCGATGAATTCACACTTTTCTTGCAGCTCACGAATATTGTATGCACCGCCATAACTCAAACCTGACTTTAATCCACCGACAAGCTGATGCAAAACTTCGCCGATACTGCCGCGATAAGGTACAACAGCTTCTACACCTTCTGGAACGACTTTCATCCAATCTTCAGAATCTTCAGCACTTTCGTCATGACCCCGCTCAATGGTCTTTCTATCCATGGTCGCAGCAAGAGATGCCATTCCTCTTACCACCTTAACGCGGACACCATCCCGTAAAACCGGAGAGCCTGGTGCTTCTTCAGTTCCTGCAAACATACTGCCGATCATGACAGAATCAGCGCCGGCTGCCAGGGCTTTTACCATGTCACCAGCTTTTTGGATTCCTCCATCAGCAATAACTGGAATATCCCGGCCGGAGTCTTTTACACCTTGCACGCTGTCGATGATTGCTGTCAACTGCGGCACACCAAAACCGGTTACGATTCGGGTCGTACAAATAGAACCAGGTCCGATCCCTACTTTGATGGCACTTGCTCCGGCTTCCGATAATTCTTTTGCTCCTTCACGGGAGGCGACATTCCCGGCAACGATCTGTGCTTCCGGGAATTTTTGTCGAAGATTTTTGATCATATTAATACAATGATCAGCATGACCATGAGCGATATCGAGAACCAGTACATCGGCATTCGCTTCAAGGAGGGCTTCTGCTCTTTCCAGCTCCTTCAGAGTTACTCCGATGGCCGCGCCAACCAGTAATCTGCCTTTTATGTCCAACGCAGTTTTTGGATTCTTACCCGGTTTCAATACATCCTGGGCTGTTATTA
>CAZBRI010000254.1:0-5017 GCA_964494055.1 uncultured Anaerolinea sp. | reverse complement strand
CTTCAGGTGACTGGAGTTCAGACGTGTGCTCTTCCGATCTGCCTTACATCACTGCAGACGCAACCGGTCCCAAGCACCTCGTGTTGAAACTTACAAGAGCTAAATTTGAACAGATGACCGATGACCTGCTCAAACGCTGTGTTCATCCCTTTGAAAATGCACTCAAGGATGCCGGCTTAAAGGCCACTGAATTGAATGAAGTCGTGCTTGTCGGCGGTTCCACCCGCATGCCGATGGTTTCTGACCTGGTTCGTAAATTAACCGGTAAAGAGCCCAATAAATCGGTAAATCCGGATGAAGTAGTAGCAGTCGGTGCTGCCATTCAAGGCGGCGTGCTTGGCGGTGAAGTCCGGGATATTTTGCTTCTGGACGTTACCCCGCTATCCCTTGGTGTTGAAACCCTTGGCAGCGTGATGACCCGTATGATCGAAAGAAATACGACCATTCCGGTAAAAAAGACAGAAACCTACTCCACCGCAGCTGATAATCAAACAGCCGTAGATATTCATATCCTGCAGGGTGAGCGGCCGATGGCTGGCGATAATATGTCGCTTGGCAGATTCCGCCTGGATGGCATTCCCCCATCACCCCGCGGTGTTCCGCAGGTTGAAGTAACCTTTGATATTGACGCCAATGGCATTTTACATGTCACTGCCCGTGATAAAGCCAGCGGTAAAGAACAGAAAATTACTGTCACCGCTTCAACAAACCTTAACAAAAGTGAAATTGACAGGATGGTCAAGGAGTCCCAGGCTCACGAGGCTGAAGACAAGAAACGCAAGGATCTGATTGAAGCCCGAAATCAGGCTGATAACTTGATCTACCAGACCGAAAAATCACTGCGCGACCTGGGAGAAAAGATCAGCTCTGGAGAACGCGGCGAGATTGAATCCAGGATCAATGACCTCAAATCTGCTCTGACAGGTGAAGATGCTGAGAGGATCCAGAAGAATACTGAAGATCTTCAAAAGGCATTCTACGCAGTCAGTGAAAAAATGTACGGCCAGGAAGGGCAGCCCGGTCCTGAGGGACAGAATCCTTCTGCCGCGCCATCACCGGATGGTGATGTAATCGATGGCGAAGTAAAAGACGCCTGATATATTCTGTAAAATCTTTTAACGGGTGTTCATCTCTGGATGAGCACCCGTTTCTTTTTTTATAATTCCGCTTTATAATCTCGAGTATGTCTAAAATAACCCGAAAAAAAAACAGGCTGCCCCTAATTATTTTTGGGCTTATCCTGATTTGTATCCTTATTTATAATATTCCTTATGTCAATGAGAAACTTGCCTGGAGACTGGACGATCTCCGGACACAGGTGGTTTATTTTTTCAACCCGCCTGATAAAGCAGTTTTTATTCCAGAACAGCAGGGTCAAATCGATAAAATTGTAACGGCTACATTTGAGGCAATGGAAAGAATTACCCCGACTGCATCCGTGGTCAAAATTACTTCAACCCCATTGCCATTAGCAAGTCCAACTGCCGCAATTCCTCCGGCCCCGGCATCATTCACAAATCCGGGTGTCACCTATGTTGACCAGCATGGGCGGTGGAATTATTGCGGTCCTGCCAATATCACGATGGCGCTGAATTTTTGGGGCTGGAAGGGTAATCGCGACGATGTGGCAAAGGTAGTGAAACCGGGGATCAACGATAAGAAAATGGAATTCATTGATCGGGGAAAATCCGATAAAAATGTGATGCCTTACGAACTGGTCGATTTTGTAAATAATCATACCGATCTGCATGCCCTGCAAAGGTTCGGAGGAGATATAAATCTCCTCAAACGCCTGATCTCTTCCGGTTTTCCTGTCGTTATAGAAAAAGGATATTATGAACGCGATTATATGGGAAAAATCGCATGGATGGGACATTACCTGTTCGTGACCGGTTATGATGATGCTAAGGATGGTTTTATCGTTCAGGATGCCTGGCTTGTACCGGGTAAGAATCTGGTCAGCAAGTATGATGAATTTGCTAATGGCTGGCGTAACTTTAATTATCTTTTTATGATCGTTTACCCTGCTGATAAAGAATCGAAAGTGTATGACATTCTAGGGAATTGGGGTGATCCGAAATGGGCCGACCAGAATGCCCTGGATACAGCCAGCAGGGAAGTAAAGACATTGACAGGTATAGATGCCTTTTTTGCCTGGTTTAACAAGGGCACAAGCCATGTTCAACTTTTAGAATATGTTGATGCTGCCAGCGCTTATGATGAGGCGTTCAATATCTATGCCACGCTTGGTGAAGGCGCTACACAGAGACCATATCATATGATGTGGTATCAAACCTGGCCTTACAGGGCATATTTTTACACCGGCCGGTACCAGGATGTGATCGACCTGGCAAATACAACTTTGTTAAAAACAATAGACAAACCAACACTTGAGGAAAGTCTTTACTGGCGGGGTATGGCCGAGCAAGCCTCGGGCAATTTATCAGCCGCCATTGCAGATTATCAAACAGCAAATCATTTAAATCCAAAAATGTCGGCAATTATCGATGTGCTGCAATCCCTCGGTTTGAAACCTGAAACACCTGTCAATTAAGAGAACTCATGAAAATATTACATTTTGCAGATGCACATATCGATATGACCAATTTTGGACGGCATGATCCGGTAAGCGGATTACCTTACAGGGTACTGGATTTTTTAAAGTCACTTGACACAATTATCGATACTGCCGTCAATGAAAAAGTTGACCTGGTCATTTTTGCCGGAGACGCATACAAGGATCGAACACCTGCACCTACCTTCCAGAGGGAATGGGGAAAAAGATTGATGCGGTTATCCTCAGCCAGGATTCCAACCATTTTGGTGGTTGGAAATCATGATGTTTCACCATCAATCGGCAGAGCGCACGCATTACAGGAATTTGATACTTTGCAGGTACCCTACCTGCATGTCATAGAAAAACCGCAATTATTGACGCAAAAAGAACTTGGGATACCAGTTCAGGTCATTGGTTTGCCGTGGATATCACCTTCCGGTTTTATGGCAGCCATGAAAAATGAAAATCATAATATGCCTGATGTTTACGCAAATATCGAGGACAACTTAATAGACCTGGTAAAGCTGTACATCGGACAGACCGAGCCGGATCTTCCAACCATCCTGACAGCCCATGCTTCTGTAATGGGTGCAAGCTACGGCTGGGAAAGAAAAGTAAGTCTTGGAACCGGAATCACCCTTCCAGGATCCATGGTAAAAGATGATAGGCTGGATTATGTAGCACTTGGTCACATTCATAAGCCGCAAAACTTGAACGGACCAGGCCCTGAAATAGGCGATCAAACACCATATTCTCATCCGCCGGTGATCTATCCTGGTTCAATTGAACGGGTGGATTTTGGCGAAGCTAAAGATGAAAAATATTTTGTGATAGTGGATGTCAAAAAAGGCCAATCACAAGTTGAATGGCGCCGCTTAACCAATATTAGAGATCTGATCGAAGTTTATGTAAAGCTTGAATCCGGCAATGAAGTTACAGAACAATTGAAATCAGCATTGCCTGCTGGTAAAAGAATCAAGGATGCCTCCCTGCGGCTTGTCATCAATTATCCGCGTGATTTTGAAAAATTAATAAATGAGACCGAAATCAGGCAGTTTGTTAATTCTTTTGATCCGTTTGATTTCAGCCTTGTAAAACAACCTCAAAGTGAAAACAGGGTGCGTTTGTCTGACGGCCAAAATATCGCCAGTCTTACCCCCCTGGAAATGCTGGATAAATATTGGCTGGCGACGCATGTTGATCAAAAGGAATCTGACACACTTCAAAAATTGGCAGAAAATATCATCCAGCTTGTTAACTGATATTGATTTTTTATAATAGAGTATAAAAATTAGATGACAACATTCGATGTCTACGCGAAAGAAACTCGGTGGGTTTTTATCTCGCCGCACTTCGATGATGCGGTCCTGTCGTGCGGCGGTTTGATAAGCATGCTGGCTGGAAGAGGAAATCCGGTCGAAATCATGACCGTGAATGCAGGCATACCGGAACCGGGACCAGGAACGGAATTGATTGACCGCATTCATGCAGCCTGGAAAACTGGCACACCTGAAGAAACAATATTGCTGAGAAGAAATGAAGATAAAAATGCCTCGCTGAGAACAGGGGCAGCAGTCTGTCACCTGTCCTTGGTGGACGCTATTTATCGCAGGAATAAAGCAGGGCAATATTTATATACAGAGGATGTATTTGATCCGTTTCATGAGCAGGAACAAGAAATTGTCTCACAAGCAGCTCTTCAAATAAGTTCAAATTTGCAAAAAGAGGACATGGTTATCTGCCCGCTGGCACTTGGCAGTCATGTTGATCACGTGATAAGCCGGCAGGCAGTCGAAAGCCTGGGAATTCAATTGCTATACTATGCAGATATTCCATATTTATTCCGGAATCGGGATTCCTTAATATCTGCTGCAACAGCCTTTCAGGGAATAGATATCAAGTTGACAAAGAAAAACCTGGCCGCCTGGTATGGAGGGATATCCCAATATCAATCACAGATCTCTTCACTTTTTGCCAATGAAACTGACATGGTTGAGCAAATAACAGGATATTGGAAGCTGAAAAGAGGAATAACACTCTGGAAGAAAATTTAAAAAATTGTTAAATCAGTATATATATTTAACTATGGTGCTTGATTTCAGCATAAATTCATGATATAGTATCAACGAAAATAATTATATATTTTTTATCCTTATGGTTGCATCTCAGTAATGGGATGCAACATATCTTATAAACAGGGTTTACTCATATGCCTGCTACATACTTAACAAAAGAAGGTTTCCAAAAACTTCAAGATGAATTGGAGTCCCTGCGTACCGCAAAACGGCAGGAGGTGGCTGAACGCTTGCATGAAGCCATGGAAGGCGGGGAATTAATTGAGAATGCAGAATATGAAGCCGCAAAAAACGAACAGGCTTTTGTTGAAGGCCGTATTCAAGAACTGGAAATCATTCTTAGATCGGAAGAGCACACGTCTGAACTCCAGTCACCTGAAGCTAT
>CAZBRI010000253.1:0-5025 GCA_964494055.1 uncultured Anaerolinea sp. | reverse complement strand
AAAAGGAATTTCATCCAGGGGCTGGTATTTGGGCTGGCGCTTTCCAGTCACCTGACCAGCATACTGATATTCCCGATTTTGTTGTGGAATTACCGGTATGAAAGGCTGGTTTCGGTCCGGGAGTTTTTCGCCAGGGCTGGGGGGGTGCTCACAGGATTGTCAGTGTACCTGGTGCTGCCGATACGGGCGGCTGCCAACCCGGCGGTTAATTGGGGGGATGCCTCAACGCTGAGCGGGTTTGCCTGGCTCGTCAGCGGGCGGTTGTATGCTCATTTTTTATCCGACCTGTCAGTACCGGAGATCCTGGACCGGTTCCGGGCTGTGCCCGGCTTGATGCTGCAGCAGTTCACCTGGGTTGGCGTGCTGCTGGCACTTTACGGCTTATTTTCTTTACGGTCGAAGGGGCTGCGAGCTGCAAGCCTGTGGATCGTACTCAGTGCTGTCAGCTTTTCAGTTTTTTACGGCTCGATGGATTCGCAGGTTTACCTGCAGCCGGCCTGGATAATAATCTCAGTCTGGATCGCCGGCGGAGTGCTGGACCTGTTTTCAGCATTGAACAGGCTGCCCAGGACCAGGTACATGCTGACGGGGCTGATGATCGTTGGCATGGCCTTCTGGATAAGCGGAACATTCCAACAGGTGGACCTGTCGAAGGATCAAAGCGCGGGTGTCTTCATTTTCCAGGCGACCCAAGCCATGCCAAAAGATGCCATCGTTATGATGGACGAAGACAGGGTTGTGTTTTCGATGTGGTATTCACAGCTGGCGCTGGGTGAGCGGAAGGATGTCGTATTGATCAGCAGGGGGCTGCTGGGGTATGCCTGGTACATTCGCAGCCTGGAAAAAAATTATCCCGGGGTGAAATTTCCGGGAATGAGTTCGAGCGTTGTGTCTGAATTGAAAAATGCCAACCGTGAACGGCCTATCTGCAGCCTGGGCATTGAAAAAGGGCTGGACTGCGGCTCAGGGGAGTAAGGAAAATTCAAAAAAGGTGCCTGTTAATCACCTTCGTCCGGCCTCTTAATTTGGGCCATGGAAACGATGGCGGGGAAAGCCTGTTCAAGGCACTCCTTCATGTCTTGAATAATATCTGCTGCTGATATTTCATCCTGCAGGATGGGATCTTTAATGTCGTAAGGGATCTGCCCGGAGAGAGTCGTCAGCAGCATAATCCTGTCTTCCATTCCGGGGAATTCGGCAATCAGGGCTTCTTTGTGGTTTTTCTCCATCACGATGATCACGTCATATTTGCGGAATGGCAGGCTGGTAACCATTTTTGTGCGGTATGAACGCAGATCGATGCCAAATTGCTTTGCTAATTTAATAGAGAAGGGCAGAACAGGCAATCCATCACGTGTCCAGGTGCCGGCGCTGGCGACTGTCCAGCCAGCTATTACGCCTGAGCTCATTAGCATTGTTTTAAACAATTGTTCAGCGATGGGGGACCGGCACAAATTTCCAGTGCACACAAATAAAACAGATTGCATAAGATCGCCTTTTTATCGAAACGTGAAAAACAGAATACAGCTGCTGACTTGTTTTTTAATTGACAGAAATTGGTTTCTGACTGTGTTTACAGGGGCTGAGAGTAAGAAATTGACAGGGATATGGGGCATGAAGCAGATATATTTATTATTCCTGATCCTGCAGTTGTAAAATGCAGGCGCGGGGAAAATCAGCGGGGAACAAGGATCCAGGTATCCATATCTAAAATGGCATCTGCAGGCGCCTGGTTATATTTGACCAGCAGATCGAGATCGGCATTCAGTTTAGTGGATAGAACCTCAAGGGTTATGCCCTTCTCGTTAATTTTGTATAACTCAAAAGGCGGTAGAGCACTGACCTCAATGCTGTCCATCGGAATCAGGATCACCCAGCCAACCCAGATGGGGGAAGGGATAGCCTGGTTGAGGCGCTGTATCGCCTCGACACTGGTATGATAATCAACGGCTAAAAGGTTGTAGCTTTCCCCGGGAGCCATCTCGTGAATAATCAGCTGCGGGTTGGAGAGGATCGGTGTTTCGATTTTATAGCCGCGGAAGGATAACCCGGAGACGGTGCTGGTAAGGGTGTTAGGAGGTTTCGGGGAGGGGTTGAGCGTGATGGTCAGGGAGGGCAGGATGTCGGGCGGGTCGGTGACGGACGGCAGAGGCGGGGTAATTTCCAGTGTCAGACCGGTGACCGGGATCGGCATCGATTTATTGCCGGTTTCCACGGGTATCACGGCTTTACTTTCATTAAAGGCAAAGTTTACCAGCAGTATACCGGCCAGGATGATGGAAGCCAGGATTGTCCAGAGTATCCACTGCCGGAAATTGAGCTTATTTTTGGCGGCAGCCGGGGGCTGAGGTGCAGGAGAGTTGTTTAACAATACCGGGCAGCTGCTGCAGCTGGGGGTCAGGCAGTAGGTACGCTGATGATCTGCGGATATTTTAAACGGCTTCTTCGGCCAATAGCAGTAGTTCCGGTCTGATGCAAACCCGGCTGCTGTATGGGCATCTTCATCCAGACCCAGGTGCGGGCAATTTTTCACGGGTATTTTCCTCCGGGGAATTATTTTTCGGTCCCTTTTTGGTGATCGACCGGTATGGAAGCGCTGGCGGGTTTGTTAACCAGTGAAGCAAGGAAGTCCCCGCTTTTGGTGACCCAGCTTCGACGGGATTGTTTCTTGTGGGTGGAATCGTAGTAATAGTAATCGCCCTTGTAATAGGCAGTGTAATGCCGGTAACCCCCGTAATAGTACGGGCGGTTGCGCGGGATGCGGTTAAGTACAGCCCCAATGACCCGGGCATCTGAGCGCTTCATTTGCTCGAGGGAGGAGAGGGCGGCATCAGCGGGGGTTTTGCCGGGTTGAATGACCAGCAGCACAGCATCGACACGCGAGGCGAGGATGGCTGCATCCGTTACCAGGAAGGGGGGCGAGTCGATGATGACGATATCCGCGGCCAGCTTGGCAGAATTGAGGATCGACTCCATTTTCTTGGAGCCCAGCAGGTCTGCCGGGTTGGGGGGGATGTCTCCGCTGGTGACGATGACCAGGTTCGAGTCACGGAATGGGCGTGCGACATCTGCCAGGGTAATGGTATCGCGGAAGACATCGCTCAGGCCGGCGCGGTTGGTGAGGCCGAAGAAGCGGTGCACATTGGGGCGGCGCAGGTCAGCATCCAGCAGGAGGACATGCTTGCCGCCCTGTGCGAGTGTGACAGCCAGGTTGGCAGCGACAGTGGATTTACCTTCAGCAGGGTGCGCGCTCACCACCAGCAGCGTCTTGATCGGCGTATCGACCCCTGCAAATTCCAGGTTGGTACGCAGGGTGCGGAATGCCTCCGAGACCGGCGAGCGCGGGTTATCGGAGACGTACGCCGAGCGGCCGAGGTGTTCCATCTCCGCGATGTAGCCGATGACCGGCAGACCGAGGACCTGCCCGACCTGTTCGGCGGTTTTGAGGGTGTCATCCAGGTATTCGATCAGGAAGGCGATGGCACCAGCCAGCATGAGCCCGACGATGGCACCCAGGCCGGTGTTGTTGAAAACCTTTGGGCGGATGGGTTCGAGCGGCGCCACTGCTGGCTCGATGGAGATGATGTTGGACGTGCTGTTCAGCCGGGCCAGTCGGATGTTCTCGTAGCTGCTGAGCAGGTTGGCGCGTATCTGCTGGTAGAGGGCAAGGGTGGACTGCATCTGCTGGGAAGCAGTGTCACTGCCGATGGCGCTCTTTCCGAGAATCACCAGGTTGGTGTAGATCTGGCTGTACTGGTCGTAGGTGTTTTGAAGCTGGTCGAGCTGGAATTGCTTTTCATTGACACGCGACACGATGTCCGCAGTGGGAGTGCCGTTGGCTGCATCAGTTTTTTCACTGTCATTCAGTTTGAGAAGGTCGGCTTTTATGGTGATGATCTCACCCTGCAGCCGGTCCATTTCGGTTTTTGTTCTTTTGATATTTTCCTGCAGCTGTGCATCATTCACAGCCTTGGATTGGTCCTGCAGGGTACTGATCTGGGTTTCGATCTGGGCGATCTGTGATTTGAGACTGGTTTCAGAATCAGCAAAACGGGCAGACTGTAATTCTGAGTTGCGTTTGATGAAGACTTCCACCAGGCTGTTGGCAATTGCCGCGGCACGCTGAGGGTCGGGATCTTCGACGGCAATGTCAATCAGCTGGGTGTTAATGACACTGGTGATGGTAATTTGGTTGGCCAAAACTTCCATGCCGACCTTCTGGCTGACGACATCCAGGATGGGACGGGTTTTGATGGTCTGGACATAGGTCTGGGCCAGCTGCTGGTCGCTGATGTAGGTCAGGTCGGTACCGCTGCCTTTGGGTGCGCTGATGACCTGGACGCGGGTGGAAGCGCTGTAAACACGTTCCTGGTAAGCGCTGAAACCGTAAGCACTGACAGCGCCGAGGACCAGGCCGGCGATCAGTAACCAGGCCCAATGTTGGACTAATGACAGGTAATTCTTTGCTTCCATAAAGGGGGGTTCCTTTTTTGATTGGGATGCTGGAGATGTGTGTTACAGGGATGAAGAGGATGGAAGTGCTTGACTGGCTCGGTTAAGGCGGTTAGAAGTATTGAAAAGATTCATGACGGTGCGGGGGAGTGATTCGTGAAGCGGCGATATTCAAGCTTGGGATTGCCGAAATTGACCAGCAGGGCGACCAATTTGCCGGAGGCTTTGAGGTAGCTGATGACCTCGGCTTTGTGGGTGCTGGTGAGGGAGGGGACGGCTTTGAGTTCGAGAATAACCGCGTTTTCAATCAGCAGGTCGGTGTTGAACTCTCCGACAGTCTGCCCGTGGTAATTGACGGTGAGATTGTGTTCCGGTTCCACTTTGAGGCCTTTTTCCTGCAGGGCAATAACCAGCGCGCTTTGATAGACGGCTTCGAGGAAACCGGAACCGAGTTCGTTGCTGACTTCAAAGCAGGCGGCGAGTATTTTACTGGTGATCTCTTCGTGGATGAGAGGCATAATTTTTCCGGGAGATCGGAAGAGCACACGTCTGAACTCCAGTCACCTGAAGCTA
>CAZBRI010000252.1:0-5047 GCA_964494055.1 uncultured Anaerolinea sp. | reverse complement strand
CAGGTATTCCGTGCCCGTGACCAGATGCTTGAGCGGTTTGTTGCTATTAAGATCCTGCGGGCCGATTTTTCATCTGATCCCGAAGTGCAGACAAGGTTCAAGCAGGAAGCCAAAGCTGCAGCCAACCTCTCACACCCTAATATTGTCACAGTGCATGATTTTGGTTTTGACCAGGACAAATTATTTATTGTCATGGAAAACGTGCCCGGCACCAATCTGAAATTGATGATTGATAACCTGGGGAAGATTACACCTGAAGATACACTTCCGATCATGATCCAGGCCTGCGCCGGATTGGGGTATGCACACCGGGCAGGTATTGTACATTGCGATGTCAAACCTCATAATATTCTGATCACCCCTGATCACCGTGTAAAAGTGACCGATTTTGGAATAGCACGCGCAATTTCAGGCATACATCCTGATGAACAAAGTGACATAGTCTGGGGTTCACCGCTCTATTTTTCACCTGAACAGGCTGCCGGGCAGGCACCTTCACCGGCTTCGGATGTGTATGCCCTGGGCGTGGTGATGTATGAAATGCTTACCGGCCGTCCTCCTTTTGTTGCAAAAACAGCCGAGACCCTTGCAAGGCTGCACCGGGAGACTGCACCGCTTCCCCCTAGCAAATACAATTCCGATATTTCACCTGAACTCGAACAGATCATGTTAAAGATTTTATCCAAAGAACCTGCTGCCAGGTACCGTACCGCGGATCAGCTTGGCCGTGTATTATTCACTTTTGGACAACAAAGAAGAAATTTAAAACGTATCAATCGGGCACCCGTGGAAGCAGCGCCATCATCAACCTCGGAATTCATAAAATCCACAATTGCCAGCCCAATTCCACTGTATCCTGAACCCGCTATCGAAGAAGAACAATCACCAGAGATAGATTGGATCTCAGTTATTCTTGGCCTGGTCGCCCTCGGTGCTGTCGGCGGTCTTTTTCCGCTCTGGCTCGCCATTTTCTTTCGCTGGAACAACTCTCTCCCATAAATGAATACACCTGTCATCGCTCCCTCCATATTATCCGCTGACTTCACCCGCCTAGGTGATGACCTGCTGGCTTGTGAAAAAGCCGGTGCTGATTGGATCCATGTAGATGTCATGGACGGTCATTTTGTACCAAACATGACCGTCGGTCCCCTGATCATTTCTGCCTGCAAACGAGCTTCAAAACTGCCGCTTGATGTGCACCTGATGATCGAAAAACCGGAAAATATGCTGGCTGCCTTTGTAGATGCCGGAGCAGACAGGCTGACTGTGCATGTAGAAACCTGTCCAAACCTGCATCGAACCATCCAGCATATTCAATCACTCGGAATTAAAGCCGGCGCAGCCATCAATCCGGCCACTCCGGCAGTCATGTTAAAAGAAATTCTCCCTTTTGTTGACCTTATTTTGGTGATGACAGTTAACCCCGGGTTTGGCGGACAAAAGTTTATACCTTCCATGCTGAACAAGATCTCAGAAATCAGAAAATCCCTGGATGAAATTGGTTCGAGTGCCTGGCTGGAGATCGATGGCGGTGTATCTGAAATTACAGTACCTGATCTATTAATTGCCGGCACTGATGCTTTCGTAGCTGGAAATTCGGTTTTCAATTACCCCCGGGGCATTGAAAATGGTATTAAAACCCTCAGAAAGTTATTTTGAGGTTGAAAATGGATTTTCAAGCAGCATTAAACAAAAATCACGGTCGTCTTCCTTTTCAAAGGAATAGAACCGCAATCTTCGTATGCTCAGGAGACTTGAAATTAAGCTGTTTTTACCATCGTGCGGATGCACTTGGTGCAAAGCGTTTTCTTGGTCTTACCGCCATTCTCATAAACAGTTACCTTCTGCAAATTAGGAAGAAACTTGCGGTTGGTTGCTCTCAATGAAAAAGATCGATTATGACCAAAAGTGGTGGTCTTACCACAGTGTGCGCATTTAGCCATCGTAATTTATCCTTTCTTGCTATAATACCAGTGTGCCCAATTAGTTCAGGCCCAACATTTTACCACAAAGCGTATCCTTATACAAGTCTAGTGTTAATACTTTCACAAAGGAATAAAAAAATATGGGACAAGAAACTACAACTCTCGGAAGCATCCATATATCGCCGACAGCAATAGCTACAATTGTCTATCATGCTGCCCTGCAATCATATGGCGTTGTTGGATTAGCGCCAAAAAACCTGGCGGAAGGAATCGCATCAACCATCACCCGCGAACCCACCCGCGGGGTTAATGTTCACTTTGAACAGGAAAATCTGGATATCGATATTTACATTATTATTGAGTTCGGAACCCGGGTAGCCTCAGTTGCTCAAAGTGTGGCCAATGCGGTACGATATTCAGTCGAAAAAAATATCGGCCTCAAAGTTCACGAAATTAATGTTCATGTTCAGGGTTTGCGAGTCAGTAATCCAGACTGAGTTCAGATAAGTAAAAGTTTTTGTAATACATTTTTATAGTTGTCCCATTTATAGTCCGCGCAAGGAGATTCTGACGCATGCAAAGTAAGTCAATTGATGGATTGTTGCTCAAACAAATGGTAGAGGCTGGCTTAACCTGGCTGCGGACCAATCATCAAATCGTAAATACATTAAATGTTTTTCCGGTACCAGATGGTGATACCGGAACAAACATGCTCCTGACCATGACCTCTGCCTACAATGAGATCAGCAGCCTGGGCAACCCGAATGCTGGACAGGTTGCGGCCGGTGTTGCCCAGGGCGCACTGATGGGAGCGCGGGGTAATTCCGGGGTGATTCTTTCGCAATTATGGCGCGGTTTTTCACGTGCAATGCACGGAAAGGAAACAATAGACGCAGCCGTCCTGGCAGCTGCATTTTCTGAAGCCCGCGACACTGCCTACAAAGGTGTTGTCCGTCCGGTTGAAGGTACCATTCTGACTGTTTCTAAAGATGTTGCAGCAGAAGCGGTCCTGGCTTTGAGGCAAACAGACGATGTCTTCGAACTCCTGCGCCGCTGTGTCGCTGCTGCTGACAGATCTGTCGAAAGCACCCCGGAATACCTGCCGATCCTCAAGCAGGCAGGTGTCGTTGATTCCGGCGGCAAAGGATTATTTTTCATTCTGGAAGGTATGCTGCGCTTTTTGGATGGCGAATCTCTTGATTCTGCCATCATTTCCGTTCAACCCCTTTCTGCCATGAATCTTGAAAATGCCCTTGAAGATGTCGAAGAAGGTCAGGATTGGGAAGTTGTCGTGGATTTTCGTCCAAATGAAGGTTTTGAATTGCAGGAATTTTATAATCAGCTGGAAAGTATGGGCACATCGATCCAGGTCGGTGAAGGCGAGGGCATGTACCGTATGCACATACACACCCCCCTTGAAAAAAAATACGAACCCATTGAATATATTCTTGGGATTGGAACCATCACCAAGGTTGCGATGGAAAACCTGCTCGCCCAAATGGATGAGATCGAAAGCAAAGCAGGCGGTACGAAACTGGAACTGACAACGATCGAACCCGGACAAATCGGTGTCGTGGCAGTCTCGCCTGGCACCGGCTTATCCAGAATTTTTGCATCACTGGGTGTCGCCGCAATCGTAGGCGGCGGGCAGACAATGAACCCTTCGACCAAGGACATCCTCCAGGCATTCGAAAATTTGCCAACCAATAAGATCATTATTCTGCCAAATAACAAAAACATCGTTCTGGCAGCCAACCAGGCTAAAGAAGTGACAACAAAAGATGTCCGGGTTGTGCCCAGTAAAAACGTTCCCCAGGGATTTTCTGCCCTGCTGCATTTAAATCCAGACGGGGATCTGGATACTGTCTCCGGAAAAATGACTCGCAGCCTCGAAAATGTCATCACCGGTGAGATCACAACCGCAACACGATCTGTTGAAATTGATGGTGTGACTGTTAAAGACGGGCAGGTGATCGGGTTATTGAATGGCAAATTAGCCGTGGCATCCGATAACCTGGAAGATGCATGTTTTGAATTTCTCGAAAAAGCAGAAGCGATAAATTATGAATTGATTACCATGTTTTATGGGGAAGGCATCAAGCATGCAGAAGCGAACAAGATCGCTGATCTGATTCGGACCAAATACCCCAACCAGGAAATTGAAGTTCAAGAAGGTGGACAACCTCATTACCAATTTATTTTTTCAGTAGAGTAATTTGTTACCCACTTTTTTCTCCAGCAAAAATAAGATTGATCCAGCATTAAAAACTGGATCAATCATTGGTTTAATCATGTTATGCGGGCTAATTCTAAGGGCACAGGGGTTTCACAGTCCTGTAGATTATGATGAAGCCTATACGATTGTTGAATTTGGCACAAAATCATGGCTGACTGCTTTTTCAGATTACTCCCTGCCAAATAACCATTTATTTCATAGTGTATTGGTTAAGGCCTGCTCCTTTATTTTTGGAATGCACACCTGGAGTGTGCGGCTGCCTGCGATGGCAGCCGGGCTTGGTGTAATTCTGGCTGCTTTCATCCTTGGAAAAGAAATTTTTAATAACGATGCAGGAATTCTGGCTGCTGTTTTTGCCGCTTTCTCACCTGAGATGATCCGGTATTCAACGAGTGCCCGGGGATATTCAATGCTGGATCTTTTTGTCCTCCTTTCTTTTTTTACTGGTTACCGGCTGGTGACAAAACAAAGCAGGAAATTATGGATATTATTAGCGGTATTTACAGCCCTAGGTTTGTGGACTATACCGTTGATGCTTTACCCGGCTGGAGCAATTTATCTCTGGCTGATTCTGGCTGGACCTAAATCCTGGAAATACTTTTATTCCTGGTTGGCTTCAGGATTAATTGCGGGTTTACTTTCTCTTGTGTTATATTCTCCGGCCCTTGTTTTCTCGGGATGGAGAAAAATATTCGCAAACTCATTTGTCCAACCGGTTGAATTAAAAAAATATTATGATTGGATACTAGTAGACCGGCTTAAAGAAACCTGGAACAGCTGGACGATGAATTTACCGATCATCCTTATCATTTTACTCACAACTGGTTTTTTAGTTTCTTTTTTAGATCGGAAGAGCACACGTCTGAACTCCAGTCACCTGAAGCTA
>CAZBRI010000251.1:0-5048 GCA_964494055.1 uncultured Anaerolinea sp. | reverse complement strand
CACGGCTCTGAACACTCTTTCCCTACACGACGCTCTTCCGATCTTCTTCATCCTTGGTGGTATGTCCCATCACACCCTTGCCGCCGATGCCCTGAGATTTATAGGCCGCCGAGCTGGTGCGCTTGATGTAGCCGCGGTTGGTCAGCGTGACCAGGACAGGTTCATCCTGTACCAGGTCTTCTTCACGCAGTTCTTCGTGTGCATCGGGAGAAATTCCGGTGCGGCGCTTATCGCCAAATTTTTCCGTCAATTCCTTCAGATCGTCCTGGATCAGGGCCAGGATCTTGCGCGGGCTGGCGAGCAGGTCTTCCAGGTAGGCAATATTTTCACGAACCTGCCGGGCTTCATCTTCGATCTTCATCCGTTCCAGGGCAGCCAGGCGCCTGAGCTGCATATCGAGAATGGCCTGTGCCTGTAACTCGGAAAGCTTGAAGCGCTCCATCAATTTCTGCTTGGCATCATCCGCGTCATCTGCCTGCCGGATGGTCTGAATGACCGCATCCAGGTTGGCCAGCGCGATCAGCAATCCATCCAGTATATGCGCCCGCGCCCGGGCTTTATCCAGCTCGAACTGCGTGCGGCGGGTGATGACATCAATACGGTGTTCGATGAAAATCTGCAGGCAGCGTTTAAGCGTCAGCGTCCGGGGCTCCCCGTTGACCAGGGCCAGCAGCTGAACACTGAATGTGGACTGCAATGCAGTGTATTTAAATAACTGGTTGAGTACTTTTTTGGGCTGTGCCCCGCGTTTGAGCTCGATAACGATGCTCATGCCGTGCTGATCGCTCTCATCACGCATATCAGAGATCTGATCCAGCTTGTCTTCGCGCACAAGCTCTGCGATGCGCTCGATGAGGGTGGTTTTATTCACCTGGTACGGGATCTCGGTGATGTTGATCATCTGCCGCCCGTTTTTCATCTCTTCGATCTCGGCCACACCCCGCAGGACGATCCGGCCGCGGCCGGTGGAATAGGCGTGCAGAATGCCTTCCTTGCCCACAATCACACCGCCGGTCGGGAAATCCGGACCCTGGACGAATTCCATCAGCTGCTCAACCTGGATGTCATCCACATTGTCGTAATTTTCAATCAGGTAATTGATCGCACCGCTCAGCTCGCCCAGATTATGAGGCGGGATGTTAGTTGCCATACCCACAGCAATACCTGATGAGCCGTTCATCAACAGGTTTGGCAGCCGGCTGGGCAGTACCAGCGGTTCCTTGAGGGAATCATCAAAATTGGGACCGAAGTTGACCGTGTTCTTTTCAATATCCGCCAGCATTTCCTCGGCCATCCTGCTCAGACGGGCCTCGGTATAACGCATGGCTGCCGGAGAGTCGCCGTCAATGGAACCGAAGTTACCCTGACCATCCACCATCATATAGCGCAGGGAGAAATCCTGCGCCATGCGCGCCATCGCTTCATAGACCGCAGAATCACCATGAGGATGATATTTACCAAGCACTTCACCGACGATACGGGCGGACTTTTTATACGTCCCGCTTGCCCGGTTACCCATGTCATGCATCGCGTACAGGATGCGCCGGTGAACCGGTTTAAGCCCGTCACGGGCGTCTGGTAAGGCGCGGGCCACGATCACGCTCATGGCGTAATCGAGGAAAGCATCGCGCATCTGACCGTCTATATCAACTTGTTGGATATTGCCTATGTCCATGAAATCCTCATTAAAAACGCAATACGGAAACGTGTTCGCGTATTGCGCATCGCGGTATCCTGGGGAAACTGAAGCGCAGCCTCAGACACTCTATTATACCAAACGTCTTGCCTAAATAGGCATAGGTTGTTATAATACTTTCGCTACTCGGGGCGTGGCTCAGACCGGTAGAGCGCACGGTTCGGGTCCGTGAGGTCGGGCGTTCAAATCGCCCCGCCCCGACAAAGCAGTACCATCCCCGCCTTACCCGAAGGCGGGGAGAATTTTTTTAATGGGGAAATCGATAATTATTTCTGATTGTTATTATGCTTGTTTAGCAAAACTTTTGGATCCTAATTGAAATTCATCCACCCATTTTTCTAAAATTTTTATTTTTGAGTTTTTTTCATTCCTTTATTTTCGGAAGAATGCGAATATTCAGAAGACACAAACAAAATCTCATTGAAGATAAAATATTTACTTTCAAATTTAATTCAGTGATCCAGTTATTACTCTGATTTTCAAGGCTGGAAAATTATACAGAAAACCATCCACTTTGATGGATCATGTTAAAAAGCTCCTTTACCGAATATAACAATCCAGACTGTTCGGGCGATGATTTGCAAATCAAGCCAAAAGGAATAATTCCGAATGTAGAAAATATCCTTTTCAGTATGCATATGCATCGGGGCATCACTCCTGCCTGTCACCTGCCACCACCCTGTGATCCCTGGCTGGACGCTGAAGCGGATATACTGCCAATCATCATATTTTTCCACCAGGAATGGCAGTTCAGGACGCGGTCCCACCACACTCATTTCGCCGCGCAGCACATTTATAAACTGCGGTAATTCATCCAGGCTTGTTTTTCTCAAAAATCGTCCAAGACGGGTTACACGCGGATCATTTGGTACTTTATGGAGCAGGTTGCCGTTTCCATCCTTTTTCGTTATCGTTTGCAGCCGCGTTTCAGCGTCCGGTACCATAGTCCGAAATTTTAAAATTTCAAATTCTTTTTCATTTTCGCCAATTCTTTTTTGTCGAAAAATGACCGGCCCGGGGCTATCAAGTTTGATGAGCAGACAAATAACAAGCATTGGCAGCGCAGCCAGCAAAAGCATGATAGATGAAAATACCAGGTCAAAAGCGCGCTTCACCAGGCGGTCGTTGGGTGATATCGCTGGAGCACGCAGATCCAGCATCGGCAAACCGGCAAAGTCAGCTATACTCGCACGATATAGGGCCAGCCGGTGCGAAGCCGGTACCAGCCAGACATTAACTGGGACCTTACGGATCGATAACACTGCCTCGGTCACTTTGTCAAAAGCCTGCTGAGGCAAGGCGATGATAATGTCATCTATCCGAAAGTTGGTCAGTATTTCACTAAGTGCAGATAATGGCCCAAGTACGCCTGGCACAGCCCTCTGCTCAATATCATCATCCAAGAAAAAAATCACAGGAGGCTTCATCCACTTTGGCCGGCTGAGATCACCAGCAATTTTCTGACCGGTTTCTCCCGCGCCAAGAATAAGCACATGCTGTGAGGACTCCTCTCTAAAAAAGAGTCTTCTCCAATAAACCCGCACTACAATTCGCCACAGTAATTCTAAAATAGTTCCGCTCGACATGAACGCTAGAAAACTCATTCGAGGCATATCTTTATTAAAAAGATATGCCAAACCAGCTAAAACAAGACCCGCGGCCAGGCTGGAGACAAAGAGAAGAAGTACTTCCTGGCTGAAGAAGAAATTATTCTTGTTATCGTATAGTTGGAGGTATAAATTGACCAGGATCCAGGCAAATGGCATGGATATATAAATCCCAAGGTCTGTCACAATTCTTGAAGATCCACCGTGAATCAAGTTGATATGTAATGACAGGTATAACGCACTCAATACCAACAATCCATCAAGGGTTATTGATAGCAATGCGAAATTTGGTGAATATCTTTTAAGCATATTCTCTCGATTCAACTGTTGACTTCAACGCTTTGTTGTATGCTTGTTCAAGGTTATAACACATAAGTTCAGAAGTGAATTTATTTAATACTTTTTTTCGACCATTTTTTGCCATCTCAACAGCTATATCTTCATTCACTAATAAATTCCCAATTTTCTTAACACCTTCAGATATATCCCCCGGTAAAAACAAATATCCGGTAATCCCATCTTCGATAATATCTATGCTCCCATTCACACTTGTTGCAGCAACCGCTCGTTCCATCGCGAGTGATTCGGCAGAAACATAACCAAATGATTCGTATTGCGATGGAACAACCACAACATTTGCAGCTGCAATAAATGGCCGAACATCGTTTACCCAGCCGGTGATGAAAAAACCTTCAATCCCATGATTTTGTTTAAATTCTTCCATTCTTCTTCTTAGATTACCATCTCCAACCCAAATTGCTTGTAAAAATGGGTATTCTTTTTTCAGCTGTTTATAAATTTCCAAAAATAAAATCGGATCTTTTTGTTCAGTTATCCGGCCAATTGCAACAATTAACTTAGTAGTTTGATCTATATTCAAGATTTTACGAGAAATATCCTGATTCATTGGAGAATAATAAGTGCTAGCGATAGAAGGCCAAACAGTATGTATTTTTCCAGGGGAAATTTTTGTATATTGGGCGATTTCCCGACCCTCACTTTCAGAAATTGAGACAAATAAATCCGTTATTCCTGCCAAAATCTTTTCTGCAAAAATATATTGTTTTCCTAGGTGAATAGCAAGTGCATTAGGGGTATATATAACAGCAGGCCGGATTCTCCTGGGAATTAATATTGCCGCTATACGCCCAAGTGCACCGCCCTTAGAACTATGACAATGCAAAATATCCGGAGATAATTCCAAAATTAATCTCCGAATAGAGTATATTGATTTTATATCAGATATAGGATCTACTTCTCTTTTCATGCCAACATTAAATAACTTCCAATTTCTGCGGCCAAATTCATCTAGAAGTTTGTAAAACTGGGGATCACTACGCCTGGTTGAAAAAACCAATGAACATTCATAATTATCCAAAGCGCCACTATAAACCATATCTTCGAGATATCTTCGCGTTCCTCCTAAAGATGCTTCAATAACATGGACTACCTTAATTTTTACCATTTATGTTCCGCCGTCCAAACATTGCGTTATGATAAATATAATATGTTGATTTCGCCATAAGTTCTATTGAAAATAATTTACTTCTTTCCAAGGACTTTTTTCTTAAATTTTGGAATTTATTTTCATTTAGTAACATTGAAATCATTGATGAAGTCCAGAACATTTCATTTTTTGGGTCAATTAATATTCCCGCGTCACCTACAATCTCAGGAAGACTTGCCGCACTTGAGGCAATCACTGGGCAGCCACTCCCCATAGCCTCTAATGCAGGATAACCGAA
>CAZBRI010000250.1:0-5065 GCA_964494055.1 uncultured Anaerolinea sp. | reverse complement strand
ACACGGCTCTGAACACTCTTTCCCTACACGACGCTCTTCCGATCTGTCAAGATATGGCGAAGAAGTTATGATGTACCACCGCCTGCCCTGGAATTGACAGATGAAAGACATCCCAGGTTTGACCGGAGATATGCAGGATTGAAAGCCGAAGAACTGCCTGCCACTGAATCTTTGAAAATAACCCTGGAAAGAGTTTTACCTTACTGGCATAATACACTCGCCCCGATGATCAAGTCTGGTAAGCGGGTGATTATTGCTGCCCATGGAAATAGTTTAAGAGCCATGGTGAAATACCTGGACAACATTCCTGATTCTGAAATAACAGAGCTGAATATTCCAACAGGAATTCCGCTTGTGTATGAATTGGATGAAAATCTGAAAACCATCAATCATTATTACCTCGGTGATGCCGATGCAGTCGCAAAAGCTGCTGCTGCTGTGGCTGCCCAGGGTGCAAGTAAAAAGTAAAATCAGTATTTCCCGACAGAAATTGGCCTCGGAGGTGACATCGCCTTCGAGGTCTTTAGGTTAAAATAGAGTTATGCCCATTTCCCCAGAATTTATTGCCGAATTGAAAAAGTCAGTCCAGGGTGAAATTCGTACGGACAAGGCTTACCGTGTTTTATACAGTACAGATGCTTCGATTTACCAGATTGAGCCGCTTGGGGTTGTAATACCTCGAAGTCAAGAAGCTCTGATTGCTTCTGTTGAATTGGCTGCAAAATATAAGATCCCAATCCTTCCGAGGGGTGCCGGTACATCACTTGCCGGACAAGCCATTGGAGAATCGCTGATCATTGATTGTTCCCGCTTTCTCAATCACATTCTTTCCCCGGTTAATGCGGAAGATCGCACAGTTGTGGTTGAACCTGGTGTAATCCTTGCTGATGTAAATAAAGCAGCTGCCAGGCATGGCTTGATGTTTGGACCGGACCCGGCATCGGCAGAAAGAGCTGCCATTGGAGGGGTGATCGGGAATAATGCCACCGGGGCCCATTCAATCCGGTACGGGATGACCGCCGATCACCTGCAATCAGCAGAGGTTATTTTTTCAGATGGAAGCCAGTCTGTTCTTACAAATGAGGATTCTGTTGTAAGTGCGATGACAGACCGGCATAAAGAAATAGTTTCTACGGCTTTTGAATTACGAAGCAGGTACAAGACGCTAATCGCTCAAAAATGGCCTGAAACATGGCGAAATTCGGCCGGATACAGGTTGAATTACCTGGTACCCTGGTCAGCTACCAGGCCGGATCAATGGATCGGCACCGAATATCCGGTTATCGGAAAACCCGGTTCCATTAATCTTGTTTCACTGCTGGCAGGCAGTGAAGGAACACTTGCCGTCATCCGATCTGCTAAATTGGGCCTTGTTCTGAAACCTAAAAATACAGTTCTTTCACTGCTGCAGTACGCTTCCATAGCAGAAGCCTGTGATGCTGTGCCTGATCTTCTAAAATATAACCCCTCCGCCATCGAGTTAATCCCGCAGATGTTATTAAAGCTGGCAGCAGGAGTCCCTGCTTATGCAGGAAAATTGGATTTTATTAAAGGTGATCCTGCTGCAGTTCTGGTTGTTGAATTTTCAGGCGATGACACAAAAGAACTTTTAAAACAGGCAAAATCGTTATCTCCCAATCCCCTGGTTGCAGAATCGAATGCTGAACAGGCAAAAATTTGGCTAATCCGGAAAGTTGGACTTGGGATATTTGATTCGCGGCCGTCTTCTGATAGACCTGTCGCTTTTATCGAAGATTGTGCCATCCCGGCTGCCAAACTTGGTTATTTTGTTCGGGAAGTGCAGCGAATTATTGCAAATTACCGGGTCGATGCTGCATTTTACGCACATGCTTCTGCAGGATGCTTGCACATTCGTCCAATCATAAATTTGAAAACTGGTGAAGGGGTCAGGAATTTGCGTTCAATCGCCAGCGAAGTGATGCGTTTGGCTGTTAACTGCGGCGGTGCCATGTCTTCTGAGCATGGAGACGGCCTGGTGAGGGCAGAATGGCTGAAAGATACATATGGTGAAGAATTACTTGGCGTGATGGGCGGGCTCAAAAAATGCTTTGATCCCGAAAACTTATTAAGTCCCGGTAAATTGTTCAACGCTCCCCCGATGGACAGTAATCTCCGGTATGGAGAAAATTACCGCTCAAAGCAATGGAGCCCCCTATTAAGTTTTGATCGTAATAATGGACTTGCTGGTGCGATTGAACAATGTAACGGGCAGGGAGTGTGCAGGAAACAGGATGGTGTAATGTGTCCATCATTCCAGGCTACTCAGGACGAGATGTTTTCCACTCGGGGCCGGGCGAATTTGCTGCGAAAATTAATGTCAATGGAACCTGGAGATCTGAAAATAGAACAGGTAAAAGAATCCCTTGATCTATGCCTGGCATGCAAAGGCTGCAAGGCGGAGTGTCCGAGCAGCGTGGACATGGCTAAATTGAAGTATGAATTCCAGGATCATTATTATCAAAATCATTTACGCCCTATTCGGGATTATCTATTCGGGTTTATAGGATTCTGGGCAAAATTAGGTTCTCCGTTTGGTCAAACGGTAAATTTTGTCATGAGGCAGCCAATTATCCGAAAAGCTATGAAATTATTGCTGGGAATTTCTGACAGGCGGCTTTTTCCTGCCTTTAATAATATTCAAAAAACCTACCCGGCAGCGTATGCTGATAATGTTTTAAGAAATAAGAATTTTGTTGAAAAATGTATTTATTTACCGGATACTTTTTCTCATTATTTTGAGCCATCCATAGAATTTCATGCATTGGAAATATTGGAGAGATGCGGCATAGATGCTCAAATACTTCCGGTATTTGGCGCAGGTCGGACGTTATTATCAAAAGGTTTTATTCATCCTGCGAAAAAACATGCTGAAAAACTGCTGAACGAAATAAACCGAATCGATCCGGAAGGAAATTTGCCGGTAATTGGAGTTGAGCCGTCTGAAATTTATACGTTCAGGGATGAATTAATTGACTTACTGCCGGAAAGGTCAGATGAAATAATCAAGCTGGCCGCACGAGCCTGGCTGATAGATGAATATTTAATAAGAAAGAGTTCATCTACTGAAAAAATTCGCATTGATGGAAAAGTCAACGATCATCCGCGTGATGTGAGAATACTCTTGCATGGACACTGTTATCAAAAATCTCAAGCCTTGAGTTCTGATGGCTATCCTGTCGGATTACCGGCAACTGCAGAATTATTAAGAGAATTAGGATATGATGTTGATATTATTGATTCCGGATGCTGCGGAATGGCTGGAGCATTTGGATATGAAGAAAAACATATCGGTCTATCGTTGAAGATTGGTGAATTGAAGTTATTCCCTTACATTAGAAAAAAAATTATTGAAACACCATCCGAGATTGTTGCTGTCGGCACTTCCTGCCGATCACAAATAATCGATGGAACTGGAATACCAACCTTTCATTCTGTGGATATTGTATATAAAAACCTGAATTGATCGAAATACTGGCAGAATCATGTTTTGTTTTAACGTGATCTGAACATTGGAGATAAATCTTGTGATTGAATTAAACAAAAATGATTATGAAAGAGTCAGGCCGTTATTTCGAAAATCCGATCTACACCTGCCGTTACAGGCAATCCTTGCAGGTAATGTAAATTCTCAAATATTTGTTGATAACACTGATCATCCCCAGACTGCAGTCACCTGGACCGGCTACCGTTTTTTTTTGACCGGTGTACCGGGTAATACAGAATTAATCGCGGAGATCAGGAAAATTTTCCTGGAAAAATACTCCCTTTCGGCATGGAAAGAAGGGATTGATTCATATGTGTTGTACTATCCGAATGAAAAATGGGAAGATTTTATTAAACCCATGCTTGCCCAGAAATCCCCGATCAGTTCTGTAAGCTCATATTATTCACGGAAAACCGAACATGTTGAAAATTCAAATCTGCCTGAAGAATTTTCTTCCTGGCCGATTGATGCTTCCCTTTTGTCAAAAACTTGGTCGAATAAAGAATTCCTGACCGATGAATTGGTATCGGAAAGAAAATCGATAGAAGAATTTCTTGAAAAAAGTTTCGGAATCTGTGTAACCAGGGAAGATATGATCGTCGGCTGGTGTGTATCAGAATACAACACTGGCCATCGCTGTGAAATTGGAATCTCGACACACAAAGATTACCGTCAGCAAGGCCTGGCATCCTGGATGACAAGAGAGTTTATAAATACAGCCAGGTCAAAGGATATTGCCAGGCTGGGATGGCATAGTAAATCTGCTAATATCGGCTCAGCCGCTACTGCATTAGCCTGCGGTTTCGAAAAAGTTCAGGATTATCCAGTCTATTTCGGGTGGTTTGATGACGCCATTAACCTTGCTAATAATGGCTATTTTGCCCATACAAGAGGTGATAATGCAGATGCACTCGGATATTATGAAAAATCCATAAAAATTGGTGATGCGCCAGATTGGGCTTATTGGGGTGCAGCTTGTGAGGCTGCAATTATTGGAAATGAAGAAAAAGGGTTTAATTACCTGTTTCAGGCGATTGAACATGGATTTGATTCGGTTGATCAAATCACCCAATCAGAATATTTCTCTAATTTTCATTCGTCGGAAAAATGGCAGGAAGTTCTTAAGAAATTGAAATAAAATCAAGATCTAAAAACAGCCAAACACGCGCTGAGAGCAGCTTCCACGTTAAGTGAGCGTTTTTCCCCGAGCATGGGAATCTGAACAATCTTTTCGCATAAATTCAGTAAGATGGGATCTACCCCGGTTACTTCATTCCCCAGGATTAATAGGATGGGAGTTTCAAATACGACGCCAATTGGTTCGAGCAGGACAGACCGGTGATCCTGTTCGAGTGCCCATACATGCGGAGCTGCTTTTAGCAAATTTTCAACCGTCTGGACAGCATTCCGTGAGTAAGACCATGGAATAAAATCAACAGCCCCCAGGGCTGTTTTTTTTACGGATGGATTTTCCGGTGTGGGGGTGATGCCGCACAGGTAAATTCTTTTTACCCCAAAGCAATCGGCTGTCCGGAAAATTGAGCCAACATTCCAGGCTGA
>CAZBRI010000249.1:0-5082 GCA_964494055.1 uncultured Anaerolinea sp. | reverse complement strand
CCTGGAAAGCCAGGTTATGGAGAGAATATGTTAGCGGCTGGAAAAATGGCGGTTTTCTCACGATTGGTTTGCTGATTTTTGCAGCTGTATTTGCGGCAACATCTTTCTGGCAATTTTTTGCCTGGTTCCACTCTTTGTTTTTTTCTGGAGATAGCTGGCTGTTTGAATATACAGATACTTTGATCCGTTTATTTCCTATAAAATTTTGGGAAGATGCAGTTGCCTATATTGGTATATTTTCTATTTTGCTCAGCTTATTTTTCGGTTTTGGCTTGAAACCAAAAGAATAAGTACGTGTTATTTCTCTTGCTGCTGGTTTCTGAAAAAAAATCTGTAAGGTATAATCAATTATTGACAGGAGTAACTGAATGACCGATCTTTTATCATTGAATGAAAAAGTTGCCATCATCACAGGTGGTTCAAGAGGTATCGGCCGGGCAATCAGCCTGGAACTTGCAAAAAGAGGCGCATCGGTGGTCGTGAATTACAATAAATCACCTGAAGCTGCTGAAGAAGTGGTAAATGAGATTAAAAATGCAGGCGGAAAGGCTGCCGTTTTTATGGCAGATGTTTCTGTAACCGCTGAAGCACAAAATTTAGTTAAATTTGCGGTCGATACTTTTGGCGATCTTCATATTCTGGTAAATAATGCCGGGATTACCCGGGATACATTAATCATGATGATGGGTGAGGCAGACTGGGATTCGGTAATAGATGCTAATTTAAAGTCTACTTTTAATTGTTCCAAACCAGCAGTCAAACATATGATGAAAAAGAGATATGGCAGGATCATCAACATTTCGTCAGTTTCAGGTCAAATGGGAAATGCGGGCCAGACTAATTATTCAGCATCGAAAGCCGGTCAAATCGGATTTTCCAAGGCACTTGCCAGGGAAGTTGCATCGAGAAATATTACGGTTAATGTGATTGCCCCCGGATTTGTCGATACTGAAATTCTGAAGACTATGTCCCCTGAAATGCTACAAGCCGCCTTGAAAATGGTTCCTCTGGCACGGCTTGCCAAACCCGAAGAAATTGCTTATTCAGTTGCCTTCCTCGCCAGCAGCCAGGCTGATTATATTACCGGCCAGGTACTGGGTGTGGATGGCGGTATGGCGATGATGTAGGAGAAAAATATGACAGAAGAATATGGCTCAACAGGTAAGACAACACTTGCCCCTGAAGTATTATTGACTATCATCAGAATGTCAGCCCTGGCTGTAGATGGTGTCAGTCACCTGGCGCAGGTACCAGGCGGTTTCGACCGTTTGTTCAAACATGGTTCTGATAACGGAGTCAGGATAACGGTTGAAGACGGTATTGTGTACATTGAACTTTATGTTGTTCTAAAATCTGATTTCAATGTTCGGGATGTCAGCCGAAATATTCAGGCACAGGTTTCACGCGCCATTTCAGAAATGGTCGGCATGGAAGTAGGACATGTCAACGTGCATATTGAAGATGTCGAATATAAAGTTGAATAATTTATTATGAAATCTCGCACCAGGGCAAGATCATTGGCCTTGCAAGTACTTTACGAAGTAGACATGACAGGCCACTTACCTGGAATTGTTTTAGATCAACGTCTGGCTGAAATGCTCGAAGAAGGTCAGGAAAGTTTGAAGCCTGAACTTTTAGACTTTACACGCCAGATCATTTTCAGCATACTGCCAATTTCTGGTGAAATTGACAATGCGATAGCAGTGCATGCTCCTGAATGGCCTTTTGATCAGATTGCAGCTATAGATCGAAATATTCTGCGAATTGCTACCTGGGAGTTCGCGATATCCGAACAGACACCCACAAAGGTAGCAATTAATGAGGCCGTAGAACTTGCCAAATTATTTGGTTCTGACAGTGCGCCGAAGTTTATTAATGGCGTCCTGGGCAGCCTCGCAGATCAGGAAAGCGAAATTCGTCAATTATTTAAGAAAGGGTCTGATTAATGGAAATTCTGGGTGTCGGTGTCCCTGAGTTTGCGTTCATTATATTGATCGCACTCATATTATTAGGGCCAAAGGATATGATCGCTGCCGGGAAAACGATAGGCGGCGCTCTTCGAAAATTTTTAACCTCTCCAACCTGGCTGGCATTGCGGAAAACTGGCGAAGAATTGCAGCAGTTACCTACCAAATTGGTCAGAGAGGCGGGATTAGATGAACTTCAAAAAGATATTCAGGGTATGACAAATTCAATAAAACCGATTGATTTCAGGAAAACATTTGACGAATCCCAGGTATTTTCAACAAGTAATGTAACTCCTGTAAAACCTGCAGAGGCAGTTTCTGAAATTATAACTCCGCAAAATATTGAAATTGAAGAATCTGATTCCCTTGATGAATCTGCCAGCAAACCGGAACTGTAAGAGACTATGGAAAAAATTCGCCGCGCACTAAAATGGATTTTATTACTGCCGCTTCGCTTGATTTGGTGGATTATTAAACTGCCATTCCTTTTTCTAGGTTGGCTTTTTAGACCAGTTGTCAATAAATTCAAGAAAAATAAGATTTACTTGTTTTTAAATGATGTACCTGAAGACAGGCCTGCACTTGAAGCTGTCGTAGAGGCATTTCAGAGTCCTGAAGAAATTTTAGGACAGCTGGATGATGTGAGACGGCATTTATTGCGATCGCTGCTGGTTTTGGTCTTAATGGTTGGCGTCTCTTTCTGGTTTACACAAGATCTCATCACTTTCCTGGCACAGCCTGTCGGCGGAATCTCTCAGCTGCAAGCCATTGAAGTGACTGAATCCATCAGTGTCTATATGAAGGTTGCGCTTATTGCAGGAATAGCCCTCGCAACACCATATATTTCTTTCGAATTGTGGCTTTTCTTTGCCCCCGGAATTATGCCGCGGTCCAAGCAGCTCGGTTTGTTATCGATTCCATTAGCCCTTGTATTTTTTGTGGGTGGTATGGCTTTTGCTTATTATGCAATGCTCCCGACAGCCCTTCCATTTTTAATCCAATTCCTGGGCATCACGACCCGGTTAAGACCGTTATCCTATTTTGACTTTATTACCAGCCTGATGTTCTGGATCGGGGTTGCATTTGAATTCCCGCTCGTCATATTTGGAATTTCCGCAATGGGTTTTGTCAAACCTCAAACTTTGTTAAAGCAGTGGCGCCTGGCTGTTGTGTTGATATCTGTACTTGCAGCTGTTATAACACCTACTGTTGATCCGGTGAATATGGCGCTGGTTATGGCACCCATGACTGGTCTGTATTTTTTGAGCATTCTATTCAGCTGGCTGGCACAGATAACAAGCCGCGCGCCTGTCAATGCTCAAGCCAATTAATAATCAATTACTTTTATAACATTTAATTAGATATGCTAATAAATGGGTGTTTTTTAGTTTTGAAATTGGCAGTTCTATTTGATAAAAGCAGGGGTATGTTTGACCCGGTGAAAGTAAAATATAATTGGTTTGTTACAAGGCATTCGAAAGTAATTTTCGAAGTGTAATAACTATGAAGGAGAAAAAATGTTTAATCGACATCAATCAGCCTGGATGAGAATTGCATCATTGATCATGTTGATGTCGGTAAGCGTTTCATGTACCTGGTCCCTTGCTGATTTTAATCAAAACACCAATACTTCCACTCCGACAGTCATCCCTGGAGCGGTAACGACATTGACACCTGTTGCCCTGGCAGAAATTACATTTACTACTGTTATTCCAGCTGTTTTAAATCCTGGAGAGAGCTTAACAATCGGCATTCTGGATGAAGTTACAGGGCTCGGATTAAACCCGGTATTTTATGCAATGACAGCGATTGATGATCTGCATTTTACTGTCAAATTACCTTTTACCATGAACTCAGTTATAAAATACCGGTACTACAGGCAGGGAACAGTATCTGCCATTGAAGATGATTATTCAGGTAAACCTGTTCGGTACAGGCTTTTTCAGGTCACTGGTCCGGCCGGTACGGATGATATCGTGTCATCATGGTCAGACACTGAATTTTCAGGAGGGTACGGGAAAATTGATGGTGTGGTTATCGATAAAGTCACCAACAAACCTATACCAAATATAATGGTTTCTGCCGGCGGGCAGAACACTTTAACGGATTCCCTGGGGCAATATATAATAAACGGGCTGCCAGCCGGAACACACCTGGTAAGTGCTTACGCCCTGGATGGAGCTTATTCGTCTTTTCAACAAGGCGCTTCTGTGGCTGTGGGACTGGTAACAACTGCTCCGATACAGCTTGACCCGGTTCCTTTTGTTAATGTAACTTTCAAGGTAAGTGTTCCAACTGACACGGTGCCTGGCGCTCCTGTACGAATCGCAGGAAATTTACTCCAACTGGGGAATACATTTGCGGATTTGCAGGGAGGTGTCAGTACTATCTGGAGCAGAATGCCGGCTTTATCGGCAGGTGAAGATGGCAGGCTGAACATCACACTCAAACTGCCTGCAGGGGCGGACGTCAGGTATAAATACACCCTGGGTGATGGATTCTGGAATGCTGAACATGCTTACGATGAATCTTTCCTGGTTCGCCAATTAATTGTTCCCGGTCATGATTTGACTGTCCAGGATTCAGTTTCAAGCTGGCAGGCCGGTAAAAAATCAGCCCCCATATTATTTGATGTGACAGTACCTGCAAATACGCCGGCAGGTGAAACAGTCTCGATCCAATTTAAACCCTTTGGCTGGACAGAAGCGCTTCCGATGTGGTCGCTCGGAAATAATCATTGGGTGTATAAACTGTACGGACCTTTAAATATGCTGGGTTCCTTCTCCTACCGGTATTGCAGAAGCGATCAATGCGGTTCCGCTGACGATATCGCAACAGCGGGTATTGATTCACAGGGAAGGCAGGTTAGTACCAGCCTGCTTGGGGAAAATATTCAAGAAACCGTCACAGAATGGAAGTGCTGGCCTGAGGCTGAACCTGGTTCACTTGTTGCCATCCCGGTTAATGCAAGAGGGGCTGGTTTTTGGGCTGGGGCAGAATTATCCGCCAACTACTCACCCGGCTGGTTAAATTTATTGCCGGCAGCTGTGCAGAATATGGTTGGATTCGGGTCTAATTTTTTAGTTCTCACTCCCGGCTGGACAGTTGAGAATAC
>CAZBRI010000248.1:0-5099 GCA_964494055.1 uncultured Anaerolinea sp. | reverse complement strand
ATAGCTTCAGGTGACTGGAGTTCAGACGTGTGCTCTTCCGATCTATTCACTCCCGTAAAATTCTGGATCTCATTTGAAATGCTGATCCTTGTGGCATCCCCCGGGATCCTGATCTTCTTCATTTTGAATACCTGGCGGTATTTCAAATTCAAGACCAGCTTCGATCTTGTCATGATCGGAACCTGGCTTGGATTGGGGATCACGACCGCGGCTTATTTCCTTTATTATGTATCCGGGACATCTGATGTCCTGTGGGCAAGGGGCACCTGGTTTACTGAAAACGATGTGCTGCACCTGTGCCTGATCGCCTGGATGATTTATATCTGGCGCGCTGCTGCGCCGATAACCAGGGACCTGGCCTGATTGATATGAACACCTCTGATTTTGATTATCAACTGCCGGAAGGATCGATCGCGCAAACCCCGGCAGAACCACGGGACTCATCCCGCCTGCTGGTGCTGGATAAAAACAGCGGAGCCATTGAACACCGGATCTTTTCGGATATCGGTCAGTACCTGCATGCAGGCGACCTGCTGGTGGTCAACCAGACCCGGGTAATCCCTGCCCGAATTTTTGCGAACAAATCCACGGGCGGGAAGATCGAAATCCTCCTGCTGCGGCGCGAGGATGAGCTGCAATGGGAATGCCTGGTGGGCGGGAAAGGACTGACCCAGGGCAAGAAAGTCCGCCTGCAGGATGGTCTTGAAGCAGAGATCGTCGAAGTACTGGGAAGATCGCGCCGCATGGTGCGTTTTGCTGAACCTGTGGAAAATCACCTAGCCAGTGACGGCCAGATGCCGCTGCCGCCTTACATCCATGAAAAATTATCCAATCCGGAGCGTTATCAAACAGTCTACTCACAAATACCTGGCTCCGCAGCAGCACCCACCGCCGGGCTGCACTTCACCCCGCAGCTGCTCGAATCACTGCAAAAAAAAGGGGTCAAGCTGGCAGCTGTCACCCTGCATGTCGGTCTGGATACTTTTGCACCGGTCACAGAAGATGACCCGCAGCAGCATGTGATACACACTGAATGGTGTGAGCTGAACCAGGAAACAGCGTTGATGATCCGTGAAACACGGCGGCAGGGCGGCAAAATAATTGCTGTCGGGACGACGAGTGTCCGCACACTGGAATCAGCCGCCGACTCAGACAGCGTTGTCCATCCATTTTCCGGGCCGACTTCGATCTTCATCCTGCCGGGATACCAATACAGAGTAGTGGATGCCATGATCACCAATTTTCACCTGCCAAAATCCACCCTGATCATGATGGTCAGTGCATATGCCGGCCGAGAACTCATCCTTCAAACTTATCAGACTGCCATTGAAAAAGGCTACCGGTTTTTTTCCTTCGGGGATGCCATGTTCATTCATTAATGAGGATAAAAATGGAAGATAAATTCCTGCTGGGTGTCAATTATTGGCCGCGCAGAAAAGCCATGACCTGGTGGTCACAATTTGATGCGGATGAAGTTGATGAAGAATTCGGGATCATTCAGAACCTCGGCCTGAACATTGTGCGCATTTTCCTGCTGTGGGATGATTTTCAACCTGATCCGGCTGAAGTAGATATAAATGCACTTGAGAACCTGGTGAAAACTGCTGACCTGGCTGCAAAACACCATCTCGGGCTGGATGTCACTTTCTTTACGGGTCACATGAGCGGTCCCAACTGGGCACCGCGCTGGCTGCTGACGGATGAAAGCGGCTATGCTTCTCCATATTTTGCCTGGGTGCAGCAGGTCATCAGCCAGGGGAAAGTCATTCCCGGCGGAAATTACCGAAATATGATCAGCGACAAAACAGCACTGCAGGCAGAACGTTTACTGCTGCGGACTGTCGTCAGCAGGTTAAAGGATCATCCCGGTATCTATATGTGGAACCTGGGAAACGAACCGGATCTGTTTGCATGGCCGAAGGATGAGCAGGCAGGGCTGGACTGGGTGAAGGAGATGAAAGACCTGATAAAGCGTATCGATCCTGTTCACCCGGTGACCATCGGAACACATGGGGACAGCCTGGGACGTAATAATGGTTTCCGGATCGACATGATCCATGCTGAAACAGATATTCCTGTCATGCATTCCTACCCGATGTACTGTGATTGGGCAAGGGGACCGCTCGACCCGGATTATGTTCCATTTACCACTGCCCTGACGGCTGCCCTGGCAGGAAAACCGGCTTTGATGGAGGAATTCGGCGGCTGCACCAACCTGCCGGGGATGCCATCTGAGACCTGGGAATGGGAATCTTATGGCAATCCGCGTGCGCAGTTCATGGCATCCGAGGAAGAATTTGCCGAGTACATGCGGCAGGTTCTGCCTCGTCTCCAGGAAGTTGGTGCTGCAGGAGCATTCACCTGGTGTTTTGCGGATTATTCAACCGATCTTTGGGATGTACCCCCATGTGCAGAATCACGTCACGAAAGACATTTCGGGCTTGTTCGCCCGGATGGATCGCTCAAACCGCACGCAGATGTAATCCGGCAGTTTGCTGACACGAACCCGGTAATCAAACCCATTCCTGATTTTGCCCGCTTCCCGGGGCTGAGCGGCGACGCATATTACAAGTCGGATCTCGAGGAATTTCAGCCTGAGTTATACCGGCAATACCTGGAAAAGAAAGAAGGAAACAAATAAAAAAAAGCACCCCGCAATGGCGTGCTCTGTGATAACCGGCTGCTAGTAAATTATCCTGATCTTATCCCTTGGGATCAGTTGTTCAGGTATGATCGACATGGCGCTATCGTAGGTATCCTGGAGCAGCATATCCCCCATCTTATCCCCATAGGTGCTGAGTGCCGGGATAGAATCAGGGTCATCCATTGAGATGGGGAGATCAAGGTCCACCTGGTAACGGCGGAAATCCATGCTTTCAAAAAATGTTTTAACCAGGTGAACCTGCTGATCATCGGCAGAGCTGAGGAAAGCACCCAGTGTCGGGCCAATCCAGTTCCAGGGCCAGTATTTTGCCGGCTGACCGGGTTTGATCGGGTTTTGTTCACGGCCGGTGCCGAGACTGATCAGGGTTGTTTCAGCGGGATCCCAATGCAGGCAGAAAGCTGCTTCATATGCAGCCAGGAAACACGGGTTGGCATAGGAACCCACGCCTCCGTCCACCAGGTGTCCTTCAACAACCGGAAAATAAGTCGGAACCGCGCTGGAAGCCAGGACAGAAGTAACAACAGACCAGTCGCGGTAGTCTTTTTTCCAGGGTTTGATAAAGCGTGTCTTGTTCAGCAGCAGATCAAAAGCGGTAATCACCACATCAAAAGGCTGGTCTTTTTCCCAAAATTCCTTCATCTGCTTATCGCCCAGGGCTTCACGCAATGCCGCAGCCAGGGGTGCCTGCGGGTACCGGTAACGCACAAGGGGAAAGAAAAAACTGCGCCAGCTTTTTTTAAAGATGGATGCACCGAGCTTGACATACAGGTCATACATCTGCGATGCGCTCAAACCTGCCCCGATACCGGCCGAAATGATCGAACCTGTGGAGGTACCGGCTGAGAGCTGGAAGATCTGGTTGACCGGTTTCCCTAGTGCAGCTTCCAGTTTCATCAAAGCCCGGGTAACGATCACACCCCGGATGCCCCCGCCATCAATTGCTATGGCCACATTTTTTCGAAACGGTTTCATGATCTGCTTTCTCCCGGGAATTCCAGTCGCCAAAAAAAGGAACTATTTTGAATATATTTTTCCTGTTTCTTTATTTTACATCAACCTGCTGTAAATGCGCTGCCTGATCAGATTGGGCAGAAGGCAGGGAAAAGACCCGCAGTGGATTAAAATAGAATTATGAACCTGCAAACACTCAATGAAGAGATGATAGATTGCCGTAAATGCCCGCGGCTGGTGGAATGGCGGGAAAAAGTATCCCGGGAAAAAAGACGTGCTTATAAAGACCTGGATTATTGGGGCAAACCCGTCCCCGGTTTCGGAGATACTGCGGCAGGGGTCTTTGTGGTCGGGCTGGCTCCCGGGGCACATGGCTCCAACCGAACAGGCCGGCAATTTACCGGTGACGCATCGGGTGATTTTTTCTACCCAGCGCTGTTCCGCGCCGGCTTTGCTAATCAGCCGTTGGCTCACAGCCGGGAGGATGGAATGATCCTGACCGGTTTATATACCGCACCGGTTTGCCGCTGCGCCCCGCCGGACAACAAACCAACCAGGGAAGAAATGCTCACCTGCCAGCCCTACCTGGAAAAAGAACTTGAATTGATCAAACCCGTCGTAATTGTTGTTTTAGGCAGGATAGCCTTTGAAAGCATTTTGAGAATATATTCAATCAGAAGCCCGGGCTGGAAATTCGCTCACGGGGCTGTGTTTGATCTGCCCCAAAAAGAGATAAATGGCAGCAGGAAGGCAAGCCTGTTATGCTCCTATCACCCAAGCCAGCAGAACACACTAACCGGCCGGCTTACCGTAGAAATGTTTGATACCATCTGGCAAAAAGCCAGGGAATTAATGCAGGAGAACAGAACATGAAAAGAATTTTAAAATGGATCGGCATCGGCCTTCTCGGGCTGGTGCTGGCGGGCAGTGCGGGTTTTTTCATCTGGGCTGAAACACCCAGCCAGGCCAGGCAGGCTGCCCTCGAAGCCCTTAATTCTGATGAAACAGTGACTGTTGCACAAACTGATAAATACATCACATTTGCGCCTAAAGGGACACAGGCTGAAACCGGTTTTATTTTTTACCCGGGCGGACATGTCGATTTCCGGGCTTACTCGCCAATCCTGCATCAAATTGCTGCGAAGGGGTATTTTATTGTTCTGGTTCCTGTGCGAATGAACCTGGCATTTTTTGATATCGAGGCTGGGGCACCTGCCCTGAAAGATTTCCCGGAGATCAAGTATTGGGTCACAGGCGGTCACTCGCTGGGCGGGGTAGCCTCAGCCCTGTTCGCACCAAAACATCCTGAGATCAGTGGTGTGATCTTTTGGGCCTCCTACCCGGCAGATGATCAGCTGAAGAAAAACGGCATCCCTGTTTTATCCATCTATGGAACACAGGATGGCGGCTTGAAAAATGGAACCTTTATTGAACAGCAAAAAAAAGACGAACCCGCCGATACTATTTTTATCGAGATACAGGG
>CAZBRI010000247.1:0-5132 GCA_964494055.1 uncultured Anaerolinea sp. | reverse complement strand
TACACGGCTCTGAACACTCTTTCCCTACACGACGCTCTTCCGATCTATTCCTGGTTGCTGTTTCAAACGTTCTAATTCCTCTCTCGCAAAGCATCACACGAGTATTTCCACCGCTTAAAATATATTCCGAAGCCATCAGCAGCTCTTCAATTGTGGCAGATAAACCGCGCTTGAGTAAAACACCTGCACGGGTTTCGCCGATTGACCTTAATAAATTATAATTTTGCATATTTCGTGCACCAATCTGCAATACATCCACATACTTGACCATAACCTCTACTTGCGCAACTGCCATAATTTCAGCTACAACAGGTAAGCCGGTTTTTTCTCGGGCTTCTGCTAGATATTCTAGACCTTCTTCTCCTAAACCCTGGAAAACATAAGGTGAGGTCCTAGGTTTAAAAACCCCGCCGCGCAGTGCGTTACCGCCAGCCTCTTTAACAGCCTGGGCAATTTCGAGCAGTTGATTTCTGCTTTCTACGGAACAGGGTCCAGCAATAATCCCAATCTCGTCAGCCCCGACAGAAAAACCGTTAACATTGATTACCGAATTTTCTGGATGAAATTGTCTTGATCCCAATTTATAAGGTTGAGAAATACGGGTCACACTCATTACGCCTGGAAGAACTTCAAATATTTCTTTTGGAACTGAATGACTTTCTCCAACTGCGCCGATGATTGTTTGTTCAACTCCTTCTATTAAGTGAGCAGAAAGGTTATTTTCTTCAATATGTGCTACAACATGAGCTATTTGTTCTTTTGGAGCGCCGGGAAACATTATGATCATCATAGGAATACCTCTTTTTATAATTTTTAAATTTATTGATGGGCGATAGATTTACCCATAATTTGGGCTATTTGTCCAACTTGCTTAACCATTGAAGCAAATTTTTCTGGTTTAAGGGATTGCTTACCGTCAGACAATGCATGGGCGGGGTCTAAATGAACTTCTACAATCAAACCATCGGCCCCGGCAGCGATTGCTGCCCTGGAGATAGATGTAACATATTCTGAATTGCCAGTTGAGTGTGATGGATCTAAAATTACCGGCAAATGAGTTAAATTTTTCAAAACTGGAATCGCGTTTATATCCGTTGTATTCCTGGTCGCCGTTTCAAAAGTCCGGATACCCCTTTCACAAAGCATAATATTTTTATTACCACCAGATAATATATATTCTGCAGACATTAACAATTCTTCGATCGTTGCACTCAGGCCTCTTTTTAATAGTACTGAAGTTCGAGTATCACCAATTGCTCTTAATAGGTTGTAATTTTGCATATTACGTGCACCTACCTGCATCACATCTACATATTTAACCATTACCTCTAATTGTGTTTGAGACATAATTTCTACTACGATAGGGAGCCCGGTTAATTCCCTGGCTTCAGCGAGATATTCCAAACCTTCCTCGCCTAAACCCTGGAATGCATAAGGTGAAGTTCTCGGCTTGAAAGCACCGCCGCGAATTGCATTTGCGCCTGCCTCTTTCACTGCTTGAGCTGTCTCCAAAATTTGGGTTCGAGATTCTACTGAACACGGTCCAGCAATAATCAAAATTTCATCTTTTTTAATTTTTAGATTTCCAATGGAAATTTCAGAGTCTTCAGGATGAAATTGCCGAGAAGCAAGTTTAAATGGCTGCGTTATTCGCTTTACAATTTCGACACCCTCGAGAACTTCAAATTGATCGGTTGAAATATTATGCGTTTCTCCAATAGCGCCGATGATCGTGGCTTCAACACCCTGGGAAATGTGAACCGCTAAACCAGCTGCTTTCACATGATCGATCACATGCTGCACTTGTTGAGGTGAAGCATTGGCATTCATTATTATCATCATTAGCTTACTCCTGAATAATTATTTTGCGAGATCAGGGCGAAGTATTACAGCCCGCCTTAAGTAAACATGCTTTATTTCTTGTTGCTCAATATTGGTATTCCAGTGAATTAGCACCCGGATACATTTAGGAAGTGAATTCGGCACCGGAATTTCTCTTGCACACATCATCGGAACAAGATTCCAACCCATCATTCTTGCTGCCAGGGCAGGATAAACCGAATTAAGATCGTCAGTTAAGGTAAATAATGCAGAACAGATATCATCAGTTTTCAGTTCAGGATTTAATATCACCAATTCATTCAACAATTCAGTTGTTGCAGCAAGAATCAGATCTGAATTATCTTCTTCTACACTTATTGCACCGCGAACTCCACGTACAGACATAAGCCTCCAGGGAATAAAAAGAGCATGCCGATTGGCATGCTCTTTGCAGGTTAGATTTTACTCACCTACTTTTAAGCAGTACCACCGGAAACCGAAATACGGAATCCGTAATAAAAATAGGTAAAATAATAGTATTTAGCAATAATATTCATTGTTCTAGTATTTTATGTTATCGCACTTCAATCGTCAAGGGCTAAACTGAAATTTGGATTTGAATGAGATGCCAGAATGAAACAATTCAAAATTTCTTGTAGGAAAATTTATAGCTGCTTGAACAGATTAGCAATATATTAGAAAGTACTTATTCTATTGACTTTCACTTCAAAATTGTTGTATAGTAATTACCGGCTATAGATTGCAAATGTAAATCTTGCACCGCCGCCAACTGGCAGCTGTGCATTTTAATTGCCAATTCCCAGTTTCCAGAGGCATAAATGATAAAAGCTGAAAATTTATCGAAATCCTATGGTGATCGTATCGCCGTAAATGGTTTGAATTTTGAAGCCAGGCAAGGTGAAATTATAGGTTTTCTTGGGCCAAATGGAGCTGGTAAAACAACCACGATGCGGATGCTGACAGGGTATATGCCGCCTACAAGCGGTACAGCATCAGTAGCTGGTTATGATATTGTTACAGAATCAATTTCTGTCAGAAAACGCGTCGGGTATCTTCCTGAAACTGTTCCGCTTTATTCCGATATGACACTTTATGAATATTTATCATTTTTTGCCAAAATTCGACAATTGCCGGATTCGGAAAAAAATATCATTGAGACACTTGAAAAAGTAGGGCTTCAGGATCGGGCGAAAGGGTATGTTGGAAATTTATCAAAAGGTATGCGCCAACGAATAGGTTTGGCTCAGGCAATCCTGCACAAACCTGAAGTATTAATTCTTGACGAGCCTACGATCGGACTCGATCCTGCTCAAATCATCGAAGTTAGAAATCTGGTGAGAGATATGGGAAAAGAGAGGACTGTATTATTATCCACTCACATACTTTCAGAAGCACAACAGTTATGCGACAGAATATTAATAATTAATAAGGGGCAAATTGTTGCCGAGGATACACCTCATAATCTTCAATCAAATATTGCTGGGATAGAACGTGTTCGCTTGCAAATTAGAGGAGAAATTGACGAATTGGCAGTTGCCATTCAGAAAATACCAGGAGTGATTGAGGTCAAATACTCAGCTGGCGGAGATGAACTCGAATTTACTCATTCCCCAGGAAAAGATCTACGGCCGGTTGCAGCCCGAGTGACAATTGAATCAAAATTCGATTTAATTGAACTGCAATCCATAAATTTAAGCCTGGAAGATATATTCCTTGAGTTAACAAAAAGTGACATTCCTTCCCCGGAGGAATTAAGATGAATAATATATGGACTTTGGCAAAAAAAGAATTTAAAAATTTTTTCTCAAGTGCAGTTGCATATACTATTATTTTTTTGATAATTACTATAATCTCCTTGATTTTTGTCTTGAACCTCTTAACTTTTTCAAGTAATACATTTGGAATGCTCGACGCCCCTGATTCAAGGCTGGTTACCGGGCCATTGGCATTCATGCTAATGTTATCAATACCAGCCATTTCAATGCGATTAATCGCTGATGAAATAAAAATGGGAACAATGGAATTACTGATGACAGCCCCAATCAAAGATTACGAATTGATTCTTGGAAAATGGCTGGGTGCCTTTTTGTTTGTGCTGGTGATCATTTCAACAACTTTAATATATCCAATTATTTTAAACTTTTTGGTAAAACCCGGTATTGACCAGATGCAGTTGATGGCTGGCTATCTAGGTGTAATATTGGCCTCGGCCGCCTTGCTTGGATTAGGTGTTGGAATTTCTTCACTCTTCGAAAATCAAATCGCTGCCTTTTTTTGCACATTGGTATTGTTCGTTATCTTGTGGTGGCTGATTGGCGCGCCGGCAAGTATTCTCCCAAGCGGCGGCGAGATATTCGCATATCTAGATATGAGTTCTCAGGTTTACAACAATTTTAATATGGGAATAATAAAATTATCAAGCGTTGTATACTTTCTAAGTTTGGCAGCACTGGGAATTCTTATTGGTACAGCTGCCGTCGAAAACAGGAGGTGGAGATAATGGTAAACAGGAATCGTATTATCACATCCCTTAGCCTTGTCTTATCCGGTTTATCTATTTTTTCCATATTTATTATTATATTAATAAAAGGTTTGCTAAGGTCAAATATTGTTCAATTAACTGACCCGTCGATACTGGATAAAACTTTATGGACTGCCGCCGGGATCTGTATTTTAGGTATTGCTTCCGCGGCACTTAATGAACCCGAAAATGCGAGAAAAATTATCTTCGGAAAAAGATCATCACATGGCAGCACTGCATCAATCATACTTTTAGCATCTATTGGAATCCTGGTCTTTATCAATATTTTTGTTTATCAAAATCCAAAAAGTTGGGATTTGACTGAAAACCAAAGTAACACGCTTTCAGAAGAAACTAAAAAATTATTGGATGCTTTGCCTTCAAAGGTTACTGCTTCTGCGTATTTTTCTCCCCAAACAGATCAAACTCAGGCAAGAAAATTATTAGAAAGTTATTCTCAGCAAAATCCATCAAATTTTATTTTCAGTTTTATTGACCCGGTATCAAACCCATTGATAGCAAAAAATGATGGCGTCGATCAAGACGGCACTATAGTATTGCACATGGACAATAAAAAAGAACCAGTCTCGGCAGCAGGAGAAGAAGAATTAGACATCGCAATTGTCAAATTAATAAATCCGATAAAAAATAATATCTATTTTTCTACTGGTCACGGCGAGGCTGATGTTAATGGATCAGAAGATACTGCTTACTCAGCATTAAAAACAGGATTGGAAAATAGAAATTACGTGGTTAATATAATCAATTT
>CAZBRI010000246.1:0-5142 GCA_964494055.1 uncultured Anaerolinea sp. | reverse complement strand
AACCATGTGCATCTACCGTTTCTAAACCCAAAGGTTTATGGATTTCGGCAGCCGGTCCGGCTGCGGCTATCTTCTCTCCGTTGATAATGACAGCGCCGTCCGTGATTACACGGTCAGGAAAAATGATTGAACTGCAGCGTAAATAGATCATATCCTGATTATAAATGCCCTTAAATAAAATTCAAACTTTTGCCATAGTTTCAATCACTTCCTGGTTATTAAATATTTATCGAACGGGAAAGGCATCACGGTATAATAAATTATTATCTTTGTTACGGAGGCGGTCATGGCTCTATATGGTGGAATTGAAGGCGGCGGTACAAAATTTATTTGTGCAGTCGGGACCGGTCCTGAGGATATACGTGCAGAAATTCGAATCCCAACCACCGTGCCTGGTGAGACTCTGGGTAAGGCGATAAAATTTTTCCAGGATCAAGAGAAAATTCATGGAAGATTGTCAGCCATCGGGTTCGCAACGTTCGGCCCCATTGATCCTGACCCATCCTCCAAAAAATATGGACATGTTTTGCTAACTCCAAAGGCCGGCTGGTCCAATACAGATGTTGTCTCACCATTTACCGAATCACTAAATTTACCCGTCGGTTTTGATACTGATGTGAATGGAGCAGCGCTGGCTGAGTCACAATGGGGTGCAGGCAAAGGCTGTGACCCGGTGCTTTATATGACAGTGGGAACGGGGATTGGTGGCGGTGCACTTGTGAACGGAAAACTCATGCACGGTTTGCTGCATCCTGAAATGGGTCATATCAGAATTCCTCACGATATGAAAAGTGATCCTTTTTCCGGGTCCTGTCCAATCCATGGGGATTGTTTCGAAGGCCTAGCATCAGGCCCTGCCATTGAACAGCGTTGGCATGAAAAAGCTGAAGTCATGGGATCTGATCATCCGGCATGGGAATTGGAATCTACTTATTTAGCGCTGGCGGTTGTGAATTTCATCCTATCAATTTCTCCGCAAAAAATTATCATTGGCGGCGGCGTTGCACAGCAGCCCCAAATATTGCCAATGGTCCGAAAAAAGGTAATAAAAAACCTGAACGGTTATGTTCAATCCATTCAGGTGTTAGAAAAAATCGATCAGTATATTGTTAATCCCGGTCTCGAAGGTCGTTCAGGAGTTCTGGGCGCCATTGCACTGGCGCAGAGGGCACTGACTGAAGGATAGGCCGGGTTTTTGAGTGCTAAAAGTCAAATTACAACTAGAAATTTATTTTTTTACCGCTTTTGCAATACCGGCTATATGTTCAGGAGAAGAACCGCAGCACCCGCCGACTACCCTGGCACCGACTGCAATATTTCTCAGGGCCGCTTCACCCATCTGTTCCGGGGTAATATCGTAAATTGCATTGTTATTATCATCGGTGCGCGGCATACCGGCATTGGGTTTTGCCCATATGGGGAAATTTGGTAAAGCTGAGGAATATTCCTGGATAATTTTTTCCATATTTTCCAGTGTCGTTCCACAGTTTGCACCAACAAGAGCGGCCCCTTTTTCGGAAAAAGTTTTGATAACCTGGGTAGGTTTTAGCCCCATCATCGTCCGAACCCCTCGGTCATAACTGAATGAAACCACAATCGGGAGATCTGTGACTGACCGGGCACCATCAAATGCAGCGGTCGTTTCTTCCATGGCAAACATGGTTTCAATAATAATAAGATCCACCCCGCCTTCTGACAGGGCCTTTGCTTGTTCCGCATAGGCGGCAAAAGCTTCCTCTGGATTGAGAGGTCCAAGGGGTTTAATCAATGCGCCGGTCGGGCCGATGGATCCAGCGACGAGTACGTCTTCCCGGGCAGATGCGGCTTTTCTGGCGATTTGCACAGCGCGCTGATTGATTTCCACGCAGCGATCAACATACCTCGATTCTTTCATTCTCAGCCTGGTGCCGCCAAAAGTACAGGTCAGGATGATGTCTGAACCTGCCTTAACAAACTGGGCAGCAAGATTCTGCAGGATTTCAGGATTATCCAGTACGAGATCTTCAGGCGCGATCCCCGGCTTTAGACCCATTTTTTGTAAATTTGTACCGGTAGCCCCGTCAGCGATCAGGACTTCCCCGTTTGCAATTCGTTCTAAAAATTTGTTCATAATTTCTCCAATCAATTCTTTTATTCAGGGACAGTGTGAACTCGAAATCCGCAATTTACCCGTTTATTCTATCATTTCAGGCCCAAATTGATGGAATAGGACGCAGATGAAACATCAATTGCCGATGACGGCCTTTTCAGCGGTCTCAAGGATAATGTCATTGGGACTCAAAGCGTTTTGTTCATTCATTGGAACCTTAATTCCAGGCTGTACGCCAACTCCTTCAAGGAAAAGACTGTCATCAGGGTTGACAATTCTTCCAGTCGGGAACTGCATATCTATTCCTTCCGGCATTTTTACCTGGCCTTTGGATACTTCGGCTTCTATACCGCCTGAAGGATACTGCCCGATGATCATGGTATTCGGAATTTGAGAAAAGGCATAGGCTTCCAACTCGCAGGCACTGGCACAATCCAGGCCAACCAGTACCGCAATTTTCTTAAATGAATACTGGGGAGTTTTCGGCCTGAATTTTCCCCTTTCACCCTCTGTACTGAATTGGCCTTTGACATTGTCATAATATTCGATCTGACCAAGCAGTATATTCTCAGGGCTGAAATATCCTGCGAGCCCGAGAGGCACCCCGCCGGAATTGGAGCGCAGATCAATAATCAACCCTTCAGTTTTTTGTTTGGTAAACTTATTCAGTCCCCGTTCAAATAATCGCAGCAGCAGGTTGATGTCATCCATAAATGTATTAATTTTAATATAACCAATATCCTTACCATCCAGGGTCAGGGTTTGGAGTTCAACTGGAACCAGTGAAGAAGATTTGTTGTAACCCAGTTCCTGCAGCAGTGTATCGACTTCAGGTTCGGCTGAGATCGTGACATTCTGTTCCTGTCCGCCAGGGTTTTTGAAAATAATCTGTGCCTGCCCGCCGGGTTTTGTACGGGTCAGGGTAATTGCCTGCCCAAAGAGAATGCTGATATCTGAGGATCTATTCCCGAAGAACAATGGCTGCTGCCGGATTGCATCCATCACAGGCTTCCCATTAAACCGGGTTAATACTGCACCAACTTTTACGCCGGCTGAATCGGCAGATGATCCTGAGATAACCCGGTCAACCAGAACCTGGTTATTGTCTAATATGCGTATAGTGAAGCCAAGACTGCCAGAAAAATTTTCCTGAAAATCCCTGGTAGTAAATTCTCCGCCATTTAACCCGACATGTCCATCCTTAAAGGCATAGGTAATATCTCTCAAAGTTGTGTAAAAGGCAAAAGAATCTTTATTCTTTTCTGCCGCCTGTACCCTGGGACGGATGTTTTTAATTAATGTGTCCCAATCGGGCTGTTTATTCTGAATACCATTGAAAGCGTATTCCACGCGTAAAAACGAAATTAGATGGTCAAAAGCCTGGGTATAAGTTTCCTTGGAATAATCCTTTGGACCAGCATCAGCAGCTTCGATCAGCGGCAGGCTGGCAATAGCTGGTTGACTGATGGTGAAAGGAGTTGTATTAAGGTCAACAATGGAGTAACCTGCCGGCACAGATTGAACCGGGTCATCCCGGGTAAATAATTTCTTATCAATCCCAAAAGAAGACGGGAAACTTTCAACAGCGGTCGGTGAATAAATAATGATCTTCCCGCCCGTTATTTCTCTTGAAATATCATTTGATGTCTTTATTGAAGCCATATCATTCGGCCAGCCGCGCAAGGCATCATTTCCATCTATAAAGGAATCACTGGATAGATTGGGTTCATAATCAATCGCAAAAACCTGGACTCCTGTATTCAGTTGATCGTTTTGATCAACATCATTCAGGGTCCCTTGCGGGATTTCGGGCAAAAACAAAGTATATGTACCGCTTGCATCTTCAGGGTTGTAATCAATATGACCGATCACCTGGGAAGAAACCGGAATCTCCCAGTTTTTATCACGGGCAATAAACCCATGCAGGTCGATCAGGAGCACCTGTCTTTCTGAGTAGAGCAGGTTATCCGAAAATTCTCCGCCTAGTTCGCTGGTCGATTTAAAAGTACCTATTATTTTAAACGGCTGATTAGCACTTATGGGAGCCATCAGGGTAGGTGCGGGGGTGGATGTCGCTGGAGCTTCTGTGGTCAGAATGGCCGGGCTCACAGGATAGGATTGTTCCAGTCCCTGGAGCGTTTTGCAGCTCAATCCAGTCATGATCATTGTAAGAATCAGGAAAATTATTCTGAATTTTTTTTGCATTTTTTCACCTTGGCTCATCTTTGATGAGTATTATACTTACCAGTGGTCATCCTGAAGCGAGACAGCGAGATAAAAAATGAATTGGTTGAATAAGTATAATCAAGAAATGCAAAATGCCGGGTCGGCCAGGGCTCTGGGTAATGAGGGAAAGGCTCGTGTATGTGCCCGGCGGGCTGCCGGGGTTATTATTCAAGAATATTATTATTTGCAGCAGAAATCAGTTCATAATCAAAGTGCTTACGAGCTATTGAAATCTGTTCAGGATTTTCCAGGTTTTCCACTGGCCGCCAGGCATTCTGTTGAGTTATTACTGTTGAAGGTGAATGCGGATTTCGATCTTCCTGAAGGGGTTGACTTGATCGCTGAAGTTGAAAATCTTGCAAAAATATTATTACCGGCAGATTAAATTTGATTAAAAAACAGTACGTTATAATCTGTTTATGATACTTGTGACCGGTGGAACCGGCTTTGTAGGGCGTGCTTTGATCCGGCAATTGGTGGCCAATGGTCAGCAGGTTCGAACACTTGTCAGGCCTTCCAGCCAAACACCCAATCTTCCGCGCGGGGTCCCGGTCGAGATAGCGGTGTCGAGCCTTAATGATGAACGAGGGTTAAAGGCAGCACTTAGAGGCATAGATGTGATCTTTCACCTGGCCGGTGCTGAACACCAGGGAGCCCGGGCAAATATTCTTGAGGTGGATGCCAGGGGAACATATAATTTATCGCGGGCTGCTGCTGAGTCTAATATCAGCCGGTTTTTTTATGTCAGTCATCTGGGCGCAGGCAGATCATCATATTTTCCATTATTAAGTAAAGGGTATCGCGGAAGAACATATCCGCAAAGCGGG
>CAZBRI010000245.1:0-5199 GCA_964494055.1 uncultured Anaerolinea sp. | reverse complement strand
TGTATATCGGACTCGGGATTGATGGCGGGTTTGGTTATTCAAAAGAATCGCACAGGCTGGCAAAAAAATTCGCTGATGATAATGGGTTAACCCTGCATGTCGTGGACATGGAAGAGACCTATTCGTTCAATATACCTGTACTTTCCGAAATATCTGCCCGCGGACATGGGAAACCATGTTCGGTGTGCGGCATGGCAAAACGGCATGAGATGAACCGGATTGCCAATCAGCTTGGCTATGATGTGCTGGCAACCGGTCACAACCTGGATGATGAGGCAGCTGTATTGTTTGGAAATACCCTGACATGGTCCAAAGACTACCTCTTGCGTCAAAAACCGGTTCTTGACGGGCATGACGGTCTGGCACGGAAGGTGAAACCTTTATGCCGTTTCTATGAAAAAGAAATGACGGCTTATGCGATGCTGAGGGGTATTGAATATATTTATGATGAGTGTCCATTTTCAGTTGGGTCAACATCAATTTATTACAAGGAATTGTTAAATCAACTTGAAAATGAACGGCCAGGGGCGAAGCTGAGTTTTTATCTCAATTTTTTGGATGCCAGGGATAAGGGCTTGTTCGCGGGCGATGTTGAGAAAGAAGAAATACCGCTGCATATATGTCCGACCTGCAGTCAGCCTACCATGTACGAAGGTAAATGTTCATTTTGCAGAATGATTGAGAAAGCTCGAGGTTTGAATGAATAATTATTCCAGTAAGAGCACTGGTTCAGATTCTAGGTCATTGGAAAAAATGCCTGAAAAACTCAATGAACAATTTCATTACTTCGATATCATTATGTCGGTTTTTGTAATGGTTCTGGTTGTCAGCAATGTCGCATCCTCTGCCAAGATTGTGGATCTGCATTTATCTCTGTTTGGGATTCCCATGGCATTTGATGGGGGAACAATTCTATTCCCGGTAAGTTACATATTTGGTGATATTCTGACGGAAGTCTATGGTTACAAACGTTCCAGGCGGGTGATCTGGACAGGTTTTGCCTGCCTGGCACTGGCATCAGGTTTTTTCTGGTTACTTGGAACTTTGCCAGGCGAAGCAACATGGCAAACATATGCCGGCGATCCAGCGTATTTAGCAATCCTGGGTGGGATGTCGACCGGAGGTATTGTGCTGGGTTCCCTCGCAGGTTATTGGGGAGGCGAATTTTCCAACTCTTTTGTTCTGGCAAAGATGAAAATACTGACACAAGGAAAATATTTATGGATGCGAACAATTGGCAGTACCCTGGTCGGTGAGCTGGTTGATTCAGTAGTTTTTGTCGCAATTGCCACGCTTTTCGGCGTGTTCCCCTGGAGCTTGTTCATCACGCTTGCTGTAACAAATTATGTTTTTAAAACAACCATTGAAGTGATCATGACCCCCTTAACGTACATTTTTGTGAATTACTTCAAAAAAGTGGAAAAAGTAGACTTTTATGATATCGGCACAAACTTTAATCCCTTTCAGTTATAAAAAATTACCCAACATGAAAACGTCTAATTAGCTGTATTCAACTTTATTCTCAATTAACAATTTCAAGAATTCTTTGAAGTCGAAGCACAGCTTGCTGTCCAAAATTAATTTTTCTTTATATTTCAACTTGTTTTAGTCTTTCCGGGGGTGTTCGAGTAAGCCAATATGCCTTCTTATCCGATTTATCCTCAATGGATGAGATTGTCCCTACAGGCGGTCGATTTTCAAGGCAGATAATAATAGAATGGCCACCATTCAATTATTTCCCCATGATCATCATCATAAAATCACTGAAGTAATCTTCGATTCATCTCCACCACATCTGCCTGTACCTGGGCTAATTGTTCATTCAACCTGTGAACGTCACTGCCATATTGCAGCCGACGGGCAAGGAAAGCAAACTCATCACTTCCAAAGGTTGGAACAGTGACATCTTTTGAATTTCCGCGTACGACCCGCATGGAATCGATCAGCCAGCGCAGGAAGGTGTGCGCTTTGTGCAATTTCGCATAGTCATCGTCCGGTATTATCCCGCGATCATGTAGTGCGGCCATAGCCTGGCGGATATTTGTCATCCTAAGTGTTGGATCACTTGATCCATGCGTGATTTGTAATCCCTGTATCATGTATTCAATATCCACCAATCCCCCTGGACTGTATTTGGCATTGAATTTGCCGGCTGTAACCAGGTGCCTAACCTGTCTTTCACGCATTGCCCGCATGGATGTAACATCAAAGGGTGTACCGTTATATGAGTACTCATCTCTCAGCCGGCAAATCACTGTGCCTAATTCAGCATCTCCAGCAATTGCCCGCATTTTTACCAGGGCTTGGCGTTCATATGCCCATGCCGCACCATCCGGTGAATAATATCTTTTGAATGAATCCAGTGAAACTGCCATGCTGCCTGCTTTTCCATATGGACGGAGCTGAAGATCCACCTGGAAAATTCCTTCCTGCCTCGCATGAATAGCATTTAAGAAATTACCCACCACTTTTTCATAAAAAGCAGAGCTATTAATTTTTTCTTTCCCATCCGTTTTACCTTCAGCTTCGTAAATAAACATTAATTCAATGTCCGATGCAAAACCCAATTCACGGCCGCCGCATTTCCCAAGAGCAAGTACCGACATCGGTGAGATTTCTTTATTCTCTTTCCGCGGTACTCCATGAATTAATTCGTAATCCTCAATCAAAAGATTAAAAGCTGTTTTGACAATAACCTCAGTCAGGTCAGTTAATTCTTCAGAAAAATCCCAAAATTCTTTTGTCAATCCGAGGATATGCCTCATATCGATCCGGAACATTTCCCTATCTTTAAAGGCATTCAAAACCGTTCGCCATGGTGCATTTTCCTGGGGCAATTCTGGTTTGGAGCGAACAGCTGCGATTGCTTCATCGAGCTCCATTTGAAGGTCGATTGCCAGTTTTTGCCTGGCTAACCCGCCGGTTGCGCTTATTACTGGAAATAAATTCGCATACTGCATCCTCATGAAATCGTCCCAAAGAAAGTCGCTCACGCCTAAAAGGCGTGCAATATTATCCATCACCTGCGGGTTTTCCAGTGAAGTAAGTTCTTCGGTCCAATTCGGACGGTCAAATAGCCTTGTTAAAAATTCTCTAAAATGCAGCAGGGCAGATGCCGGATTTGGGGATCGCGGAAGCAGGTGGGTAAAGTGTTTGATGAGAACAGCTGCTGTTCTCAATTCTTGCAATTTTTTTGGATCAGTGATCTTTTTCCCATATTCATCAGTCACATACAGAACATCGTCCACTCTTCTGCCTGATGTTTGCACCACCATACGGGAGATATAGGTATGGGTCAGGGATAGTGCGTTAGTGAATTCATATAAGAACCCGGTTGCATCAGCAGTCTGAATATGCAAGGCGGTGTACCGTTCCGAAAGATCATTATCTATCGAAATTTCAATCGGAAATAACGGTCTTTCAGCCGAACTCATTTCTGCGAAGACTGCCCCGACTCGTTTTGCCAATTCGCTCCTGGCTTCACGGCGTTGATCCCGGTTCAACATAGCCAAAAGCTGTTGTAAATCCCTTCCATATTCCTGCCAATCCGGGTCGGTGCCCACAGATTGAACAGTAAATACATCCACGATTTTTTGCCTGGTTGATTTAGGATTTTGCAATCCAATAGATGATTGATTTCTCTTTATTCTTTGATCCCGCTTTTTTTGTTCTCCTGTGCTTGCCGGACTTATTTCAGCGGCAGTCTCATAGGTAAATATTTCTCCTGCTTGAATGTCGAGACCGTAAACAAACATCAATCCACAGATCAGGGATAATTCTCCCAGGTAATCATATGCCACAACTGTCACCTGCCAGCTGCCAGGTTCATCTCCAGGTTTAATGTCAACTTTGACTAATTCTTTTTCGTTCAATACTTCGGCAAGTTGTGCGTGATGCTGAATATCAACTTTTAAAAAAGAATTAGCATAAGAAGAATCCATCCGGCCAAGGTGTTGACGGATCAGGTCCTGCTCCGCAGGGAGTGCATTAATCTCAGGTTTGACCGGATCGTTATTACCTCCGATATATTTTGAATAAACATTGCGGATTGCAAAACTGTGTTCCAGGTAACGGGCAAGGAAAGTCTCCTGGTTCTGAAACCCCAATCTTCTGGCAAGTAAATGGATGGCAGCGGGATCTGAAGGCAGGCTGTAAGTTTGCCTGTAGTGCATCATCTGAAGAAAATGTTCAACTGTCCGTTGAAATATATAACCATCTGTCAAAACGCGGGCTTCAGCAGTCGAAATGAGTTGAAATTTTTGAAGTCTGCGTAATGCCTGTAATGTTGATTTTTTTCTTAATTTCGGGTTGGCTGCACCATTGGCGAGCTGTAAATATTGGACAACAAATTCAACATCCCGAATCGATCCTTCGCCCAGTTTTACCTGGCCCCATTCTTTTCCCCTGGAACGGAGAATTTCTTCCGTACGATTTTTCATCGCAAGGACATTGGTTCTGAGAGTTTCAGGATTTTCACCATAGATAAAAGGCTCAACCTGCCGTAGAAATTCTTCACCCAGGTGCAGATCTCCGGCTATCGGCCTGGCTTTTAATAAGGCTTGTTTTTCCCACAATCTTGCATTTTTTACCAGGTATGCCATATATCCATTCATGGTACTGACCAGTGCACCATCCCGTCCCCAGGGGCGCAAGCGCATATCCACCCTGTATAAAAAGCCTTCTGCACTCATATTGGATAATGAATCGATCAGCTGCTGACCGAGCTTTAAATAATTACGGCCATTTTCTTCGGAAATAAATAACAGGTCAATATCTGAGCTGTAATTCAACTCGCCGCCGCCCAGTTTTCCCATTCCAAAGATCACGAAACCATTGGGATCAATACCGGTGACATTGCCGGCATAATTAAGGCAAACCTGTGTCAGACCGTCAGCCAGGTTGGAAAGCTGACTTGTAACTGCCGGCAGATCATACAGGCTCAACAAGTCACCGGCTCCAATTCGTAAAAGTTCGCCTTTCTGATAGCGCTTTAACGCATTCATTTGATCAGTGACAGGGAGATCACGAATTGCGTCAGTTCCTTCATCAATAAAATCTTTGATGGTTTTTTGATGACTTAACCGGTCACGGCTGGTCAAAATTTGAACGTTTTCTGGATTGCGAAGCAAGATCTCGGCCAGAAATTGGCTAGATCGGAAGAGCACACGTCTGAACTCCAGTCACCTGAAGCTATATCGT
>CAZBRI010000244.1:0-5212 GCA_964494055.1 uncultured Anaerolinea sp. | reverse complement strand
TAAAGCGCTAAGGCTGGAATACAGGCCGGAATCTATATTCCAGCAAGCGCAAGCGGCCCAAAACTCAATCAAATAGCCGCATATGGGGCTCAAATATTTCCTGTTAATGGCAGCCGGTCGGATGTGACAAATGCACTCGAAAATGCAGTTTTTTCAAAGGGAATCACCTATGGCAGTCACGCATACCAGGCAGTCAATATTGCCGGCTATGCAACGGCTGCTTATGAAATCTATCAACAATTAGGAAGTGAGCCCGGTTCGGTGATTGTGCCGGCCGGGCAGGGTGGATTATTTCTTGGTATTTTCAGGGGCTTTGAAGCTTTGAAGAATGCGGGTTTGATACGAAAAATCCCACATATGGTCGGCGTACAGGCGAGAGCTTGTTCACCACTATGGATTTTATCAACTGCAGGTACTTCGGCAATGGGTTTTATTGTGGAAGGAAAAACCCTGGCTGAGGGTATTAAAGTCAAACAACCCGTTCGAGCCGGAACGCTGTTGGAGATTGTTGATCATGACGCAGGAGAATTTGTTGTCGTAGATGAAATTGATATATTGCGAGGGCGTGACGAATTGGCTTGTAAAGGGTTATATGTTGAGCCAACCTCTGCTGTGATTTGGGCAGCAATTGAACAATCGATTTCACGTCTCCCGGAACCTGTCGTTGGCATATTAACCGGTTCTGGTATGAAATACTCTAAGTAATTATTGGAGGTCAAATGGAAAAAATCGTTATCACAGGTATGGGAACTGTCAATCCACTCGGCCTGTCCGTGGCAGAATCCTGGCGCAATGTTACCAACGGCGTTTCAGGGGTTGGACCAATCACCTTATTTGATTCATCAGGATTTAATGTTCATATTGCATGCGAATTAAAAGGCTTCGATCCATCAAATTACATGGATGCCAAAGAAGCACGGCGCCGCGACCGTTTTGAGCAAATCGGGGCGGCGGCTGCGCAGGAGGCAATTTCCCAATCCGGTCTTGAAATCAATGATGGAAATAGAAGCCGGATAGGTGTAATTGTTTCCTCTGCAATAGGAGGTATGAAATCGCTGCAGGATGCAATTTTTACACTGAAAGATGAAGGTCCACGCAAACTAAGCCCATTCCTGATACCCATGCTGATGCCAAATGGTGCATCCGGTTTAATAGCCATCGATAACGGAATACAGGGACCATGTTTATCAATCGCATCCGCTTGTGCTTCCGGTGCTGATGGTATTGGGATGGCATTTATGATGCTCAGATCAGGCTTGATAGATGCCGCTGTCGCCGGGGCATCAGAAGCGACAATTTGCGAGGTTGGGGTGGGTTCTTTTGATCGGATTGGAGCGATGTCACGCAGAAATGATGATTACTCAATGACACCAGCTCCATTCGACAAGAATCGTGACGGGCTGGTGATGGGTGAGGCAGCCGGCGTGCTTGTTCTGGAACGGGAAAGTTTTGCGAAGGCCAGAGGCGCGAATATTCTGGCAGAGCTTGCCGGTTATGGATCCACTGCAGATGCATTTCACGTGACAGCACCGGAGACAAATGGTTCCGGCGGCGCGGCAGCGATACGGGCAGCCCTGAATTCTGCCGGAGTTAACCTGGATGAGGTCGGTTATGTAAATGCACATGGCACTGGAACACCTCTTAATGATGCTGCTGAAACGAGAGCGCTGAAAGGTGCCTTTGGCGAACATGCTTATAAATTAGCTATTTCTTCCACGAAATCCATGACCGGTCATTGCATGGGCGCTACCGGTGCTGTGGAAGCTATTTTCTGTGCACAGGCCATACGCGAGGGAATTTTACCTCCCACAATGCACTATCAAACACCTGATCCGGAATGTGACCTGGACTACATTCCAAATAATGCCCGGGAAATGAAAATTGATCTGGCAATTTCCAATGCTTTTGGCTTTGGCGGGCATAATGCAGTTCTCGCAATCCGGAAATATTAAATTACTTCAAGGTTGATGTTAGTTTAGCCTTACGTTTTTTAATAGTAATGGTATAATACTCGCCGCTTGGAGAGGTCGCGTAGTCTGGCTTAGCGCGCACGCTTGGAAAGCGTGTATACTGCAAGGTATCGCGGGTTCGAATCCCGCCCTCTCCGCCATAAAGGCACCAGTTGATGGTGTCTTTTTTTTACCCGTTAACCATTACGGCTGGTTAACCCAAGGGGTTAATACCTTTTTCTGCGCTAATTCACCCCCGGGGGGATTTAAAATTTTCTTATTGCCGTATATTCTATTAATATGAGAAACCTGCCAATTCATTCAATTTGTAAACAGATGACTTGCTGCTGTAATGCTGTCAGGTGCGGGAAATAAAATGGGCCGGACTCTGCCGACCATTACTCAGCAGTTAATTGACGCCGAATCTGCCCTGTCGAGATTTAAGCGAACCTTGCGCCGCGGCGATCAATATATTCTCGATGGTATGTTTGCTGCAGCCAGGCGTCATACAGCTTCGATCAGCCAAACGGATGTCCTGCTGCCATTTGAGGCAGCTTTACTTGCTATTTTGCTGGAGCAGGCCAAGGAACTGGCCGCATTGCGGAAAGAACTTAATGCAGTCTTATTCCTGGAAAAAAATGAGAAACTTGAACTGCCGGGTGATTGAAATTATGAATTGAAAACGTGTTAAATTCCACGGATATGTGCGGGGCAGTTAAGACAGCAATTTGTGCGGCGGGCTGGATGTGAAGTATAAATATTCTGAATTGAGGTTAAAATTCAATATATGGATATGGAAAAGAAGAAAATATACCTGTCAAACGGTCAATTCGCCAGAAGCGGGAATGTACCTGTCACGCCTATCTCCGGTTCTTATTGGGTAAGACCGGGTTTATTGCTGGCTGGAGAATATCCAATCAGCCCGTTTGACGCAGAATTATCACGAAAAAGGATCGATTCTTTTCTGCTTGCCGGAATTGATACTTTTATTAACCTGACCCGGCAGAATGAATTACCCGATTATTCAAGCATGTTAATGGAGCAGGCAGGCTATTTTGAAAAGGATGTTTTCTGCCATCGGTTCCCGATCGGTGATTTCGGTGTTCCTGACCCGTTAATTATGATGGAGATCCTGAAGACGATAGATACAGCAATAAATGCCGGGCACGCAGTGTATTACCATTGCTATGCTGGTATTGGAAGGACTGGAACCGTGACCGGCTGTTACCTTGTGGAGCATGGTCTTAAAGCTGATGAAGCTTTGCAAACGTTATCGGAATGGTGGAAGCTGGTCCCAAAATCCGCCTTTTCGCCAAATTCACCAGAGACAAATTTTCAAATTAAGTTTATTCAGACCTGGGCTGATCACATAAAATAACAATTTATTATCAAATTATTCCATCATTAAATTTTAAGGTAAAAAACGTATGGATTGGCATAACAGGTACCTGCAGCAGGCAGGCTGGACAATAGGAGTAAGAAATTATTTACTTAAAAAAGCTGGCCTTGATGATAATTCAAAGATTCTTGATCTCGGATGCGGTACAGGTGCGTTATTATCAGAATTTCCCATCCAGAAATCAGTTCATGGAATTGATATTAATTTTGAAAATCTCCTTCAATCACAGAAAAATGCTTCAAAAACTCACCTGGTGTGCGGTGATGGTCAAAACCTGCCTTATCTTAATGCTGCCTTTGACATTTCTTACTGTCATTTCGTACTATTGTGGGCAAAGCAGCCTGAATTTCTGCTCTCTGAAATGTGCCGTGTGACAAAGCCAGGCGGGTATGTAATTGCTTTTGCTGAACCGGATTATGGCGGGCGTATAGACTTTCCAGTGGAACTGGAAACAAGTGCCAAATTACAGATCGAAGCTCTGCGAAAACAGGGGGCAGATCCGGGCCTGGGGCGGAAACTTCCGAAGCTCTTCGTCAATTCAGGTTTGAAAAATATCGAATATGGTGTGATCGGCGGGGAGTGGGATCTAAATTCCTGTAGAAGTGATGATTTTATTGAAAGCAGTGTGCTTAGAGAAGATCTATCCGGAAGTGTTCCAATTGATGAAATAGAAAAATTTTTGCGGCTTGAGAAAGAATCGCGTGAAATTGGCGCAAGGGTTCTTTTTGTCCCCACATTTTTTGCCTTTGGAGAAGCTGTGTAACACAGATGGTATAATTCTTTAAAACGGAGGCTTTTTTGGAAGAGAATATTATAGATGAACCTGTCAGCGATACTGAGACACCGGGTGCTGCAGACGCTGAAACGACTATTGCAACTGAAAACCCGGGATGGGGTCGTTTTTTCCTGGATGTTCTTGAAACTTTGCTATTATCGGCTATTTTATTTTTAGCCATCAATGCGCTTTCTGCACGGGTGAGAGTGGATGGTTTTTCAATGACTCCGACACTGCAAAATGGCGAATTTGTCCTGGTCAACAGACTGGCTTACCGAATGGGAGTTCCTCAAAGAGGGGATATCATCGTTTTTCACTTTCCAGTGGATCCCGGGAGCCAGGATTTGATTAAGCGGGTGATTGGATTACCCGGTGACCGCATTATGGTAGCAAATGGTATTGTGTGGGTTAACGGACAAAAATTGATTGAACCTTATATAGCAGAAGCACCATTGTATGGCGGGGCCTGGGAAGTGCCTGCAGACGAATTATTTGTTCTCGGTGATAACCGGAATGATTCGTCCGATTCGCATTCCTGGGGCATGCTGCCAATAAATGAAATTGTCGGCAAAGCTGTTTTTATTTATTGGCCTTTTCCAGAATGGAAAATCATCAATCATTATGATTTCGCGAGCGCAAACCAATGAGCATGGAATTAAAAGATATTTTATTGTTAGCTGACAGCCTGGTAAATGATAAACCAACCGAGATTAATTCTTTCCCTGTCCCGGTAATATCCGAATTAGCAGGTTGGATTGATCATACGATATTAAAACCTGATGCATTAAATTCACAAATAAAAAAATTATGTGAAGAAGCGATTCAATATCAATTCGCTACCGTTTGTGTAAATCCAGCCAATATTCCTTATTGTGCGGAAATATTGTCAGGTACTAAAGTTGGAATTTGTTCGGTGGTTGGTTTCCCACTTGGAGCCACATTCCCTGAAATAAAGGCTGAAGAAACAAAAAAAGTCATTTCTTACGGTGCAACAGAAATTGATACCGTTATCAATGTAGGTGCCATGAAAAGCGAGCAATTTGGCCTGGTTTTCCGCGATATTTCTGCTGTTGTGCAGGCAGATCGGAA
>CAZBRI010000243.1:1714-5219 GCA_964494055.1 uncultured Anaerolinea sp. | reverse complement strand
CATACGAGATAGCTTCAGGTGACTGGAGTTCTGACGTGTGCTCTTCCGATCTATCAGCGCGAGATCGACAGCGGGCAGCGACGCATTGTGGGTGTAAATGCCTACCAGGATGGTGTAACGCCCCAATTGCAGATCCTGGCGATGGACCCTCAGGGTTATGAAAAACAGCTGCAGCGGCTGCAGGATGTCCGCCAAACCCGGGATGCCGGCCGGGCGGGTCAGGCACTCGATGCGCTGCGCCTGGCATGCCGCGGGGAAGTGAATACCATGCCATACCTGCTGGATGCCGTCCATGCCTACTGTACCCTGGGTGAGATCATCTCAGTCATGAAGGCGGAATTCGGTACATATCACGAACCAACCTGGATATAGAGGTTTCACACGAAAAAAAATTGCCATATAAAACCCCTCCCCCATTTTCGGTTTTTGAAAATGGGGGAGGCCGGGAGGAGGTCGCTCTTGTTTTTGACCCTGAACCTTCTGTGTTTTGATTCGCCGCAGCTCTAGGTATGAATGATTGTTCGAAAAGAGTCTTATCGTCAGTCACCGCGTCGCAGATAATAATTCACCTATCAAATCTGTCAAATACTTGTCTGCCTGAAAAATACGGTTACAATCTCAATTCATAGAGTCGTTAAGTAATTAGAAATTTGAAATTAAGAATTATTCCCCTTTATCTGTTAAAAAAATAATTTTTGACCGGGTTTTCAAAACTATAATTTCTGGAAAAAACCGCACAGTATAACTCAACACAGGGAAAATGTTCCTAACCATGACCCCCATTCTCTATCAAACACCCGTTTCGCTTAGTTACCTTGCGCAGTTGATCCTCGCGGCCGGCATCACGATTGTGATGGTTATTCATCTGCGTCTGCCAAATAACCGGGTCACCCGTTCTTTTATCCTGACCTGGTTCATGGGTTTCCTGACTCTGTTTATTGGCCTGTTGTACTTAGAATCTAGTTCTGTTTCTACAAATCGCCTGGTTGTCTCGTACCTTGAGAACCCTATCCTCGCGATTGTTGTGCTGTTGATGCTGCAATTTGCCTACCGTTTCCCAACCCTTGTCATACGCAGGCGCTGGGAGTCTATAGTTGTGCTGGTCTTATCGCTTGTTTATACATTGATAGAATTTTCTGCGGCAGTCTACCGCCTGGTCCTCCTGGGCAGAGGAGAAGTCATTTATCGCGAGCCATGGCTGGATTATTTGCTTATGTCATTCATGGTATGGATGATCCTCGTCTTTTTATACCGCTACCTCGCTCTGACAACATCCAGCACTCAGGGTTTGCGTCACAAGTTTACTGAATTGCTGAAGATCCAGGATCCTGCAGTACGATTGCAGTGGAAACCGATCCTGTCTTCTGTTTTTTCGCCTCAGACACCCGAAGCCCGCGCCTTACGGATGTTCATTTTTACTGCCATGATTCTGCCGGGACTGACCTTCTGGAACCTGGTCAGCGGTTATAACTTTGTTTCAGCTTCTCTCGGCAGCCTTGGAACATCACTTGGAATTTTATTAGGACTGTTCACATTTTCAGTTGCTTACTTGAATTACCAGAAGGAAGGTATCTCCTTTATGGTAAAAATGGCAGAAACCGGCATGGTATTGATGCTAGCACTCCTGGCCTGTGTTGCCTGGGTGATTGCTCCGGCATTTGAGGATCAATACAAAGTTGATTTGCCGGTACATCAGACCCTGAAATTTATTCCTAACGAGTTTAATGGTTATGATATTCAAACCAGCCCATTAACTTTTACGGATAATATTGGAATCAATGAGCCCCTCGGGAATTCTGCAGAAAATTCATGTAAATCGATAGATTTTGAATTTCCTTTATTCGGGAAAAATTATTCCAAAGTTTTTGCCTGTAAGGACGGGCTTCTCAGCCTTGGAAAACCGTTTATTTACCGCAATTTCCACCTGAATTATGGATCTGGCACCCCAATGATCCTGCCCATTCTCATCAACCTCGCTCCGGATCAATACCCGGGCAGTGTCAATATACAGCAGCAGGCTGATCAGCTGATCATCACCTGGATGAAACAGCATGCCTATTACCGGCCGGAAGCGGAATTTACATTTCAGCTTGTACTCCATCACAGCGGGTTATTTGAGATCAATTATCGTGATATCCCGGCTGCGAGAAGCCCCTTAATGGCATACCATTCAGATGACGAGTTTGGTTCAGCAGTTTGGGCTGTAGGGGTACTGCCTGAAACAAGCCGCGGAAAACAGGCTCCTCAGCTGGTGGATCTGGGTAATAATCTGCCTCTTCGAACAGGCCCTGCCGGTGTTTTGCAGGACTATTCCCTTGAATTTCGCTCGCATTTGAGTAAATTGTATTTTCCAATGTCTGTTCTTGTAATTCTTGCCAGTATTTTAATTACGGTCGGCTTTCCATTTTTAATCTTTGTTAACCTGGTATCTCCCCTTAATTCACTTTTACGCGGGGTGAAGCAGCTTGACGCAGGTAATTTGAAAGTAAATGTGCCAGTAATTTATAATGATGAGATTGGATTTTTGACAGAAGCATTTAATAAATTGGCTTCTTGGCTGAATACCCTGGTCACAAACCTGGAGGAAAAAGTGCGGGAGCGTACGATAGAGCTGGCCGAATCCAACGAGCAATTACAGGTTGAAATGAAGTCACTTGAAGCGGCTCAATTACTTTTGATGCAGCAGGAGAGACAGGTAGCAGCGCTGGAAGAGCGTGAACGACTGGCGCGTGACCTGCATGACGGGATGGGCCAGGTGATGGCTTCGATCAACCTGCAGACACAGGCAGCCTACAATTTCCTGGAAAATGATGAAAAAGAGGCAGCCGGCTCATCCTTAAAAAGCGTGATCGATCTTTCTGGTGATGCCAATAACAACATCCGGCGCTATATTCTGGGCTTGCATTCATATGTGCCTTCTCAGAAAAATCTGGTTGAGACACTGAAAAGTTACCTGGAAGTTTTTACAGGAGAAACAGGCATTCGGGCCTACCTTGATTGGCCAAAAGGCGCATCGCCTGTGATTTTTCCCCCTGTAGTGGAAGAGCAGCTTCTGCATATCATCCAGGAAGCAATGACCAATACACGCAAGCACGCCTCTGCAAAGCGCGTCGAAGTGATATTCAGCTTTGATCCTAAGCTGGCACAGGTGATCATATCCGATGATGGGGCAGGGTTTGAGATTGACTCCCCTGTTCAGGGAGAAAATCTGCACTTTGGCCTGGGGATGATGAAGGAACGGGCGGTGGTCTTTGGCGGCAGGCTGGAAATCCGCAGCACGCCCGGACAGGGTACAAAAATCGTGGTCTTTATCCCGCTCATCCCCGGGCAGGCGTCGGATGAAAATCGCGGGAAAAGCATAACCGGTATGAGGATACTGCTGGTGGATGATTCGCCCATCTTCCTGGAAGGTATGCGCAGCCTGTTGATGTCCCGCGGCTTGATAGTGGTTGGTACAGCCATGGATGGCCTGCAAGAACAAACAGTGATGCGATCAGGACTTGCA
>CAZBRI010000243.1:0-1704 GCA_964494055.1 uncultured Anaerolinea sp. | reverse complement strand
CGGCAGCTGCAGCCGGACGTGATTGTGATGGATGTAAATATGCCGGTGTGCAATGGATTGGAAGCCGTCCGCATGATCAAGCCGGAATTGCCCGATATCAAAATAATCATGCTGACGGTCAACGAAGACGAAAAGGTGTTGTTTGAAGCACTGAAGAGCGGCGCTTCCGGATACCTGTTGAAAAACCTGGATGCCAATGAATTTTGCAGCCTGCTTTCCGGCCTGGCGCAGGGTCTCGCGCCGCTGACTCCTCATCTCGCCGCCAGGATGCTGGAAGAATTTTCCAGCCAGGAGACTGTTTCCCAAAATACAGAATTAACCCGCAGCAGTGATCAGTCGCTGACACTCAAACAGCACCAGATTTTAGAATTGTTGGCTGGTAATCTTTCTTACAAGGAAGTAGCAGTAACCCTTGATCTTCGCGAACGGTCAGTAAAATATCACATGGGCCAGATCCTGGAAAAACTTCACCTCCTCAATCGTGCCGATGCGGTAGCCTATGCCCGCCGTTTACGAAAGAAAAAATAATTATCACAAACCACCTCCCCCATTTTCGGTCTGTGAAAATGGGGGAGGCCGGGAGGGGGTCCAGCTGGACAACCCTCCGAAAACCAATCCTCACCATTTTTACCCGATAACCTGCTGTTCGGTTATGCTTTTCCCCGTGTCCCTGGCGGTCTCTGCGGTAAGCTGTTTAATTGACCTTCCCCAACTCTCAATTACAAAAAATAATAGATGAGAATTACTAAACTTCGAGTAATTCGTTCAATTGGTGTAATTCGTGATCAAAGCTTTTAACCTGGATGATCCGGAAAGACTTTAAAAAATGTCAATTTTTCTCTGCTCATGTATTAAATCAACCCGTTGAATAAACGCATCAAAGGCCGTATATTTTCCGGGTTCCCAATTTGACCAGGAAAGAAACCTGCATCTTCCGGCAAATAGTATATTGGTCCGTGTTAAAGAACTTGATTAACAGGCTAAATCGGTTTGGGTTGGTCATTTAATATGTAAAAAACAATCAGGAGGATCATTATTGGCTGGGAAGACCGTATTTTTTTAAATTCACTGTACTTTTTATCGAATTTTATTGTACTTATTGCCTATTTTTCCTGTACTTATTGCCACATAAAGTACAGGATTTTTTCTTTCTTATCCTGGTCTTGCCGGCTAAACTAGTCCAGTCAAGTTTTTTTTCTATCGATTTCATCTCTATCAATTTATCGAGATTGATAAGAATAATATGGAGCTAAATATGCAGAGCAAAATATTTTTTAGCAGGGTTATGTATTTTTTTTCAGCTATTGCCTTGATCGCCCAGTTGATCATCCCGGTCGGGGCTGCGAAAGCTGCCGGGGAAAACATCTGGTGGTGCCCGGGCACAGATACCCCCGCTGGTTCCAGCTGCATCTCAAGTGTGTTATTTGATACTACTTTTAAAAACGCTTTAAAGGCGAAAAGCGGTGATGGCATTCTTTATTTAGGCAAGACATCACTGTCAGATACAAATTTCACATCACTTTATAGATCGACTTATACAAATCTGGGCAAATTAACCATCCAAGGCGGATGGACAGGCACAGGACTTTCTGGTAATTCAACCCTCACAAAAAATATTTATATGGAATGGAATTATCCCGTTACCATTAATAATTTGACAATTACCGGAATTACAGCAGACTATGCAATGGATGTAAGAACATA
>CAZBRI010000242.1:0-5226 GCA_964494055.1 uncultured Anaerolinea sp. | reverse complement strand
AGCTTCAGGTGACTGGAGTTCAGACGTGTGCTCTTCCGATCTACTTCAAAAGAAAGACCGATTCCATCAATAAATAATGTTTGATTCATATTCAATTCCCTTATTGGATCAGTGCTTCAAATTCATTTCTGAATTTTGTAACCATGGAGAGGATCGGTATTGAAAAAGCTTCGCCGGTCGGACAAATCGTCATGCCCGGAATGGTTTTGCAAAGAGAAATTATATGTTCAATATCTTCTTTTTTACCTGTTCCATCCACCAGTGCCTTGATCTTATGCGCGATGACCCGCGATCCTTCCCGGCATGGAACACACTGCCCGCAGGACTCGTGATGATAAAAATCGATCGTCCTGAGCGCCAGCTCCGGGATTGACACCTGATCATTTATCACTATGATCCCGCCGGAGCCAAGCGATGTGCCAGCTTTCTGACAGGCGTCATAATCCAGGGTTAACCCTTCTGCTTCAGCGGCCGTCAGGATGGCAACTGAAAGCCCGCCGACGATGATGCCTTTCATCTTTCCCTTCAACCCGCCGGCAGCTTCAAGGATGGTTTTTAGCGGTGTTCCCAGGGCGTACTCAAACACACCCGGTTTATTCACATGACCTGAAACGCCAAAGATTTTCGGCCCGTAATTATTAAGGATCCCAATCTTCCTAAACTCAGCTGCCCCATTCTTGATAATAAATGGTACATTTGCCAGCGTTTCGACATTGTTCACAACAGTCGGACAGCCGTATAGACCGCTGCTGGCCGGGAACGGCGGTTTCGAACGCGGGTTACCGCGCTTGCCTTCCAGCGATTCAATCTGGGCGGTTTCATCCCCGCACACGTAAGAACCTGCTCCCATATGAATGACAATATCCACATGATTAATTAAACCTTCATTCCTGGCTTCCTGCAGGGCAGTTTCCAGGATGGCGGCGATCCAGCCAAACTCGCCGCGCAGGTATATAAATGCCTTTTTACAGCCGATGGCAAATGCACTGATTGCAATTCCTTCGATCAAAAGATGAGGATTGAATTCCAGTATCTGCCGGTCTTTAAAAGTTCCCGGCTCGCCTTCGTCTGCATTACAGACCAGGTAAACAGGTCTCGGATCGTTCTTTGGGAGGAGGGACCATTTCGTTCCTGCAGGGAAACCAGCCCCGCCGCGTCCGCGAACCTGTGCATCTTTGACTTCACTGATAACCGCGGCCGGCTGCATGGTTAATGCTTTTTTCAACGCCTCATACCCGCCGCTCTTCTTATAAAAAGTCATACTCCGGCAGTCAGGCTGAGTGCGGTCATTTAACAGCATATTGCAGTCTGATATGACAGCCATCGAAGGATCGTTTTTTGGAAAATTACCCTGTTTTAAAGACACGATCAACTCATCGGTCTTTTGAATGGTCATGTTTTCAAAGTAACGCTCATTCACCTGGATGACCGGACCGGTTGCACAGGAAGCCAGGTCTTCCACCGTTGAAAGCGTGAAGAGTCCATCCGGGGTTGTTTCACCGACCTGTATCTTCAACACCCTGCATAAATGATCGACGATCTCATCCGCGCCGTGCAGGAAACCCGGCACACAGGTATCCACCTGCAGGTGATATTTTCCTACCGGTTTAGTGTTGAACATGGAATAGTAACTGGCAATGCCGTATACCCGGCTACTGCTAAGATCAAACACCCTCGAAACCTGCCGTAAACCAGCTTCATTCAAATGATTTCCATTATTTTGCTGAATCATTTGCATCACCGGCAAAACAGCTGATTCATCTTCAGGGTAACGCTGAATGATTGTTTCTATTTCATCATTATGCTGACTTTTCATAACTCATCCTTACCCGGACAAAGAAAATATTACCAACCATATCAAAGGACCTATTAATACAACCAGCCCCTGAAACAGGGGAATTAAATTGATTATAAATATGATCCTAAAAAGTGAGTATTGTTTAACTTCCTGAATTTAAAGTTACTTTCAACACGAAAAGCTATAAATAACATTTTGGTGCAATAATTATTAATAACTTGTGATCTTAGTTCAGGCAGAAAACCAGCTATAAATTTATATTAATTAGCCATTGATTAACCTATAATATAGGTCATCAAATCGTTTCCTGTTGATCGGTGATATAAAAACAGGAGGTAACCAATTCGGCCGGAGGAAATTATCATGCGGAAAATTCTTATCCTATCGATCGTGATCTTGCTGACATTTGGACTTGCAAGCCCTGTATTTGCCGGGGACATCATCCGGATTTTCTATGCCGGAGAAGAATCGAACATTCGCACTGCGCTGCAGCTTGCACCCGCCGGTACTTTCACCTTTGTCACAGATCCATCACAGGCCGATGTAATCATTCTGAACGGTTCTCTTCCAAATTTAACAGCAGTTTCAGACCGGCTCGCCGCAGGAGCAGGTTTGATATTAATCCCCGGGGCGCAAACTTCCCAAAAAGATCTTTCCGCCTTGCTCGGGATGCCGGTCACGCTCACTCCAAAAACTGACCCGGTATCCATCACCAGCGGCAAGAATACAGACCCGCTTGTTACAGACATCATTTGGAATGGCGCTCCGCAGGTGCGTGAGCGGTATGATCTGCAGACAAACTCCCCTTCTATACAACCCCTGGTTACCTCCTATGAAGATGGTGAGTGGATACTGTGGCAGGCTAAACCAAATCAGTTTGTTTTTAATGCCGGCATCGGACCCCAAATCAACCCGCAGATACAGGAATGGGGTTATTTTAATTACCTTGTCTATCACCTGGTGATGCGGGCTGGAAGCAGAACCCCTCTCTCCTTTGCAGATTATCCTGCCAGCCCGGTGCCGCACTCCCGCGAACAGGCCATCCTGCTTTCCATCATGGGTCTCATGCTGGTCACTTCCTTTGGCATGTTCTTTTATGTGCGCCGGTACAGCACTGCCCATCCAGAAGCGCTGGATAATATCGTACTTGAGAGCAAACACCAGGCTGAGCTGGAGAAAAAGAAAGACCAGGCAGAGAATACTGAATGGGAGAATGTCGGATTCCACAGGCCGCTAGGCGGTTTCCTCGTGGCTTTATCGATCGGCCTGATCATGTTCATCCCCCTGATTATTTATCAGAATCTTATTCTTCCTGTTTTTATCCTTCCATCCGCACAAGCCCTGGGAATGTGGGGCCGTGTGACACAATTCTTCAACCTGGCGTGGACATTCTTTGACATGGGGACCAGCATCGCCTTCATAAAATACCTGTCGCAGTACCGGGTACATGATCCCAAAAAAGGGATCCAGTATGGTCAGGTATTTGTCTGGTGGCAAATGTTATCCGGCGCGATACAGGTTTCCATCATCATCGCCCTGGCCAGTACAGCCGCTCCCCGTTCCGCTTATGCCCTGTATGCCTGGAGCGTCATCATTCATGCACTGATCCAGATTCCGGGGTTTTACCAGGTGATGCGCCATGCCCTGACAGGATTCCAGCGGCTTGATTACTCGCGTATGCTGGATATTGGTTTGAACGTGATCCTGCCGATGACTGTTCAGCCGGTTTTTGTGATGATCATGTTTGCCTGGGGCAAATCTCACCCGGTTTACGGCGGCGCGATGGGCGGATTGCTCGGAATGGGCATAGCTGCTTACGCGTCAGAATTAGTGACTTTCCTTTGGGGTTTATGGCTGTATAAACGCGCCGGCTATAACTCCAGGATCCTTTTCCTGGCCCATTTTGATTGGGAAATTGTCAAAACCAGTTTCAAATTCGGTGTCTTTGAGATGCTCGGTTCAGCTGCCTGGTCTTTCGGACAGGCAGCCGAGATCGCCATCACGCAAACCCGGCTGATCAACTATTCTGAGATATGGGGCAACTGGGTGATGGCGCAGAACTTTATCTTCGCGTTCAACGTCACACAAACACTGAATGACGGCGTCATGCCAGCCATCTCCGAAGCCATATCAAGCGGAAAGAAGATATTAAGCCAGTATTACACCGTGATGGCATACAAATACAATGGTCTCGGCTCCGCCTTCCTGGCTGCTGTGCTGCTGGCAGTTGCTCCAAAATTCATCGTCGGAGCTTCCGGCATTGAGTTTCAGCGGGCAGCAGTGTATGTCATTCCATTGATCATTTGGGGTGCCGTCCAATACCCTTCCTGGGTTGGCGATAATGTGCAGCTTGGAGCTAATAAACCTTACTTAAAATCACTGCTGGTTTTCAGCGAACAGGTCATAAGGGTCATATTAGCCTGGGTGCTCCTGGAAAGATTCCAGGTGACCGCCCTGATCATCGCCTATTTCGTTGGATTGTTTGCCAAAGGATTCACATCCTACATCATCAATCACAAGTTATGCTACCCGCAGCGTTTCTTTATCTGGCAGTCGCTGACAGTACCGCTGCTGGCAGGAAGTGTTCATTACGGCCTAATCCTGCTCATGACCAACTTAATCTGGAAAGGTGACCAGATCACAAGTGTTCTAATTTTCCTGATCGGTATATTGCCAAGTTTTCCACTCTTTATGTTTCTCTACGGTCTGTTTGGCGGATGGGATACCGATACCTTGGCTGAACTCAAGGAAGCAGTTGACCTGACTGGCAGCGTTCGCTTTATCACTTACTGGGGAATTTATGCCCCAACCGCATTTGCCGCAAAACTGAGCCCGCTCACCGGACGCTTCCCGATCTCTATTCGTCCGGCAGCCATGATCGAAGCATCTGAACTCACCCTTGAAAAAGTACAGCTCTAAGAAGGATCTTATCAATATGAATACACTGCATGTCATTTCTCACACTCACTGGGACCGTGAATGGTATCGAACCTTCCAGGAATTCCGGCTAAAGCTGGTGCTGCTGGTCGATGGGCTTCTGGAAATCCTGGAAAAAGATCCAGAGTTCAAGTATTTCATGCTGGATGGGCAAACCATTGTGCTGGATGATTACCTGCTGATGCGCCCGGAAAAGGAGAAGATCCTTCGCGATCATATTCAAAGCGGAAGGCTGGTCATCGGACCCTGGCATATCCTGCCGGATATGTTCCTGGTCAGCCCAGAATCTCACATCCGCAACCTGCTGCAGGGTGAACGTACATCTCGTAAATTCGGACCAAAGATGATGGTTGGTTATATGCCGGATTCCTTTGGACATATCAGCCAGATGCCTCAAATCCTACAGGGCTTTGGAATCGAAACAGCATGCCTGTGGCGCGGCCTGGATGACGAGCCGGCTGAATTTTGGTGGCAGTCGCCGGATGGATCCC
>CAZBRI010000241.1:0-5229 GCA_964494055.1 uncultured Anaerolinea sp. | reverse complement strand
AAAAAACGAAACAGGTTGGGGGAAAAAAGATGAAAACCGGGAAGTTAATTAAAATGTTAAAGTATTAGGGTGTTGCACCTGGGTTCAAGGCGGGGATAAGGACCTTGCCACCCAACTCGAAAGGACAAACCGGTTAAAAAACGGTGAACCCTTATCTTCGATAGTAAAACACTTTTGTAATAATTGGAACATTAATACATCTGTCATACCAATGACAGATGATGTAGTGTCTACAATTGTTGACACCGTTGAATTTGGAGAATTGCCTTTCCAAACATATTTCGTAAAAAATAAATGCCTGCCTGCTGTAACTGGTTTCCGGTTTTCAGGCATCGAAGAAGCTATGCCTGCACCAGGCGTACTTTCCAAAATTAACGAGGCAGATGCTGTTGTTTTTTGTCCCAGCAACCCGTGGGTCAGTATTGATCCAATTTTGAAAATAAATAGTATGAAGGATGCATTGAACGGGAAAAAAATCTTCGCAGTTTCACCTATTATCAATGGGAATACGATAAAAGGACCTGCTGCAAAAATGTACCAGGAATTAGGTTTTGAGCCATCATCATTTTCAGTAGCAAATCACTATTCGGGCCTTGTAACAGATTTTGTTTTGGATGTTCAAGACTATAAACTTGGACCAAAAATAAAAAATCTTGGAATTAATACCCATATTATTGATACAATTATGAAAAATAATTCGGACCGAATTAAATTAGCACAATTTGTTCTCAACCTAATATAGAAAGACAGAACACATGACAATTTGGGCGATCGTCCCTGTCAAGCCATTCCGCCTTGGAAAATCCCGCTTATCGGGAGTGCTCACTGATAATGAAAGAGTTAATTTAAATCGATCTTTATTAAAACAAACTCTCGAAGTTCTTTCTTCAACTTCAGTGATTTCACAGACTCTTGTTATAAGCAGAGATCCGTCTGTTCTTTCGATTGCACGGGATGCAGGTGTAAAAACAGTGCTTGAGGATGGTAATCCAAGCCTTAATAGTGCGTTATCAAGAGCCGCTCTCCTGGCAAGAAATTATGCGACCCGTGGCGTTCTTGTTTTACCGGCTGACCTGCCTTTATTGACAAAGGATGATCTAAATGAGTTTATTCAACACATTTCTAAACCGCCATGTGTTGTAATCACACCAGACAGGCATGATAATGGAACAAATGCACTTATGATGGCTCCTGCCGGTCTGATAAAATATGATTTTGGTCCTGGTTCTTTCCAAAGACATTGTGAATTAGCTGTTAATATGAAAGCCAGGCTTGAAATTGTCAGAAATAAAAATATTGAGTTAGATTTGGATACACCTGAAGACCTGGAATTATTAAATCAAATAAAAGCAAAATATATTGAAGGAGATTAATCCAATGGCAAGAGTTGCTCTCTATTTACAAGATTCACATGATCTAAGAGATGGTTTAAATTATTCCAAATATGCTGAAGAAAAAGGGTTTGAGGCCGTTTGGCAGGCTGAATCACGGCTGGTACGTGATGCGATCGTTCCAATGGCTGCCTACGCGGCTGTAACTGAAAAAATTAAAGTCGGTTCAGGTGTGATAAATAACTGGACCAGGAATATTGGTTTATTGGCTTCAACATTCTTAACCCTTGACGATCTTGCTCCGAACCGGGTTATTTGCGGCATTGGTGCCTGGTGGGACCCGCTTGCAAAAAATGTTGGTATTGATCGAAAAAAACCCCTCACTGCTATGAAAGAAACAGTTTTGATAATGAGAAGATTATTGAATCTTGAACGAGTGACCTTTCATGGGGAATTTATCCATGTCGATGGCATTGAGCTGGATGTCGTACACGGACGGAGAGAACCAAGAAATGTTCCGATTATGATTGGAGCAACCGGTGATCAAATGATGGAAATGACCGGCGAAATTGCAGATGGAGCTGTACTAAATTACTGTGTTCCACCTGAATATAACGATAGAGCAATCGAATTATTAAAAAATGGAGCAAAAAAAGCAGGCCGGAACTTTGACGAGATTGATAGACCTCAGCTCATTGTCTGTTCTGTAGACAATGACCATGACGTAGCCATCGAGACAACAAAAATGTTGTTATGCCAATACCTTGCTCAACAGCCTCATATTGCCAAAGCAAGCGGAGTGTCCCAGGATGTAGTGTCTGAAATTCAATCAATTTTAGGCTGGCCAGCAACCAAAGAACAGATCAATAAAGCAAAACACCTGGTTCCAGATTCACTTGTTAACAAAATTACTGCCAGCGGAACACCCAGTGAAGCCCGTGCTAAAGTTGAGGAATACAACAAACGAGGCTGCACCTGTCCAATTCTATATCCGGCCGGTGGTAATGTAAAATTACTAATTGACACATTTGCTCAAAAATAACAAAATATTTATATATTAATAATCTATTACAAGTGCCAGTTGTTTTTTGGCACTTGTAATATTTTTTAGATTTGTTTTCAAAAAAAAATGAACAAAGCATTTCTGTTTAATGGTATGATTTAATAATTAAATTTCAAAAAGGATAATCAAAATGACTGATTACCAAGCCCAGGGCAGCCAGCTTTATGAAGAATTTACTGAGAAAAAGCAGCTTTTTGGCGCTCAGCCAGCAATAATTCAAAGATTTATCGAGGCGCAAGCCCGGCAAATTTCTGATGCATTGATAGAACATAGGCCGCAAGTAAAATTTTCTCTTCCGGATAGAATTGTTGCATCCCTTCCTCAAATCGAACAAGGGGCAGTGATTAGTGTTCCACAGTCCGCCCGCGATCAAAGTCTTGGCGGGTTTAAAAACAGAATTACGAGGACTGATGTAAAAGAATCGATCAGGCATCGATTAAATGAGCTCGAACAATCCCCGGACAGGGCGATTTCAACTGGCGCAAGTTTATTACGCTTCGCTTCAGCAAATCACATGGTGCATAATATGCTGCCATCGGGTCGGTCAGTTACCTACCGACCTGATGAAGATGAAGATATTCCCACCATCCCTGCAGAAGATTTCGAACCTGAGTCCGCAATTACCCAATCAAGCGATGCTATTGCAGAGGATGGGAAAATTGACGATGGCCGGGGTGCTTTACAGGTTCCTTTCGTGCCGGCCGCCAGGCGCTTTTACCTGCCTCAATGGATTTCTTTCGACGATCAGGGTAAATTACTTGTAGGATCTGTAAAAGAAGCTGAAGCCAATTTATCCTCCATGCAGCGGTTTATATTAATTCTGCACACCGCTTCTTCCATTGCACCCTACATTATTTCTGATGAAGAATACCAAATTAAACGATACGGTATGCTTGGTCAGCTTATTAATCAAGGCAGAGCATTAGCCAAATACAAAACACTTGACATCATCAAAACCATCAAAGATCGTGCCACTGCCGGTTCTCTTAATAGAGGACTAAGCCTAAGCCTTCCTTACTTCGATGATCAAGAATTATTACTCAAAACGACTTCATTTGAAATAATTCCTGCCGGTCGAATTATGTTTGTTCCAGCATTTGTTGTTAGAGCTGCACGTGAAGAATCCGCGAAACGTATACAAGATACACGTTTCAACATTTCCACGCGTAAACATTTAATATTTCAGCTCCAAATGCTTGAAAATGCCTTTTCTAGTAACTCAAATCAGTAAATATAACCGAGTCTATACATGTTATTTTCCATAATACTACTTATAGCAATCACGTATATTTCTTTCAAACTATCACCAGTAGAAAAAGAAGAAGATAAACACGTCCATGGCGCAGGTCAGATAGGTTTGCTGGCGGCTCTTGCCCTTTTCGGCGTAGATTATTTTACATCCTACTTTTATGCCACCGGCGAAATGATGAGTGCACTTCACCCGTATAATCTGCAGCAATATGGTTATATCGCAGTATTGGTGATTACTTTTGCGAATGCGGTTTTTGGCTTTTTATACATGTACTCCCTTGGTATTTTCAACGAAGGCGGCGGGTCATACACAGCTTCCATGCGTTATTTATCCCCGGGATTAAGCCTGGTGGTTGCCGTTGTACTGATCCAGGATTATATTTTTACAATTGTCGTCTCCTCTCTCTCCGGGGTCGATCAACTACTATCAATAACAGGTTCCTATAACATGTACTGGGTCTGGCGTTTCTTGATTGGTGCCAGTCTCGCTACTATAACCTGGTTCCTGACTATTCGAGGGCGCGGCGAATCATCCCGGGTTGTTTTTACACTGTTAGGCATATTCATTTTTCTCACAGTAATCATGTCAGTCGGTTTATTTATCGCAAAAAGTAAGAATATCCCGGCTGCCCCTTATACCGAAACAATTTTGCCTGCAACAATTTGGCAAGCTGCCTATCATATGCTCACGGCTTCCATGAAAGGCCTGGTGGCACTTTCTGGACTTGAAGCGATGTCCAATGGTATTCAATTTGTCATCAATGAGGATTTCTCACTTGTAAAATGGGGAAAAAAGAAACATCCCAAATTGAATTTTCTCTGGAATTTTTATAGCGGCAAATCTGGCATTGGCCGTATGGTGCAAACTTCGTTTCTGTTTTATGGCGGAATTACAACTTCATTTTTAGCCTATTTTGCCTGGCATTTTAATGTATTTGATGGAACCCTGGGCCGATCTCTGGTTGGAAATTTATCATTCATCGGTTTCAGCGAAATACCTGGCGGACAAATTCTTTACTGGTTTTACCAGATACTGGCCGTAGCACTTTTAGCAGCTGCATCCATGACTGCTTTCCAGGATTTACAGGCTACAGCCTGGCGAGATGTCGCGATTGGTGAGATACCTGAAATTGTAGTTTACCGCAACAAAGCAGGGACTTTTACAAGATCTGTAACAGCTGGGTTTATTGTTGCAGTATTCATCCAATTTTTAGTTAAAGGTAATACAAGTGCTGCAGTACCTTATTATGGTATAGGCGTTTTTATGCCGATCATGGTCATGGGCTTTGCAATCCGGAAGCACATTCTTGCCACTTTCAGTGGAAATGCCAGGAAATGGGGGAGCCTTGCAGCAGGATTTGCTGGGGTATTATCCGGGTTTGTTTTTATTGGGCAGATCGTCGGAAAATGGACTGAAGGCGGCTGGGTTGTTCTGATTACTTTTTCCTTCCTTGTCATCCTGGCAAATGTTTTATTAATTTCACCGATCGGTTTTCGGGATCCAACGACTATTCACCGCATTGTTCGTGAAAAAGCCAGGGTGGAAGGCGCAATGGCTTCAATCGTAGAATGGCAATCCCTGCG
>CAZBRI010000240.1:0-5244 GCA_964494055.1 uncultured Anaerolinea sp. | reverse complement strand
GCTACTGCATACCTTTTATCCAGGCGTCTTGGGCAAATGATGTTGATTTCTGCTGGAATTGGTGCTGCTTCTTCTATTGTCGGGTTATATATGAGTTATTATTTAAATATTGTTTCTGGTTCCGCCATTGTATTATCTGCAACTTTTATCTTCCTGATTGTGTTTATTTTCAAAAAGGGTCAGCGGTAAAACATTTCTCTATTATTCAGAATTTAATTTCGCTAAAATAATTTTCCCCTTATGAAAACGTGTATTTCCGGATTAACCAAACTCAGAGAACAAGTCCTTAATACAATCCCCCTGTATTTATTAATGATTTTTTTCCTGTTTCTCTCTGCCTGCTCGTCTGCTTCAGCTTCCCAGACCACCACGTCAACCGATCCGGATCAATTTGGAAATTATTACCTTGTCACATCCAACCCGGTCCCAACTTCTACGCCATTTCAACCAGTCACACCCACCCTGTCTGCTGATCTCTCCGGCCAGAGTCTCCCCAGTCCCTATCCAACATTTACAACTATCCCGGCAGTGTCGACAACTCCTGTCGTTGAGCTTTCAACCCTTTCGCCTGTCACACCAACCCTTCAGCCTGAAATTGTTTCAACTGATAATCCTACTCCGCTTCCGCCGGACCCTGTTGTAATCCCTGCAGTTAATCGGCCGCAGTATTACATAACGGCTTTGATGGATTATGATGGCCATACCCTGTCTGTCAGCGAGAATGTCGTTTATCCCAATCAGTCAGATTCACCCATGAACAGCATTTCCCTGGCTGTGAATTCGAACCTATGGTCTGGTGTATTTGTACTTCAATCGATCATGGTGAATGATCAATCTTCTGCCAATTACAGCCTGGGCGGTCAGTGGCTAACCGTCAACCTTGATACCGCACTGCAGCCCGGTCAGGCAGTCAAGATAGGCATCGGGTACCTCCTGAATCTGCCTTACAGTTCGGCAAAATTTGAAAACTTTGGTTATACAAGCCGTCAGTCTAATCTGATCGATTGGTATCCTTTTGTTCCGCCATTTATTAATGGTCAATGGGTTTTGCCTGATCCATATATGTACGGTGAAAATCTTGTTTATGATAAGGCAGATTTTCATATCAATCTTTCCTTTACTGATCCGGCCAATGCACCGGTTATAGCTGCTTCAGCGCCCGGGATCTCTGAAAATGGCGGTCTTGTCTATAATTTAGAAAATGCCCGGAATTTTACAATCTCTGCAAGCCCTTATTTTCTTGTCAGCCAGGCGGATGCAAACGGTGTAACCGTTTACAATTATTATTTTTCCGGGGATGACAGTGCAGCAGCCATGGTACTGGAATTGACCCGCATGGCAGTAAATACCTACAGCCTGGAATTTGGCCAGTATCCCCATACATCCCTATCAGTCTGTGAGACGGACCTGAATGATGGGTTGGAAACAGATGGTCTTTACTTTTTAGCCAGCAATTTTTATGCTGCCTATAATGGCACGGTTAAAAATAATTTATCGATTATTGCCGTTCACGAAACCGCTCACCAATGGTGGTATGGTGCTGTTGCAAATAACCAGGCGGTGGAACCCTGGCTCGATGAAGCGATGGCAACCTACAGCGAACATGTATTTTATGAGGATAATTATCCCGACCTGGTAAATTGGTGGTGGGGCTTCAGAGTCAATTGGCATTCCCCTTCAGGCTGGGTCGATTCACGGGTGTATGATACTTCCAGTTTTACGTCCTATATCAATGCAGTGTATTTCAATGGAGCATATTTCATCCAGGAACTGCGCGACAGGGCGGGCAGCCCGGCCTTTTTCCAATTTCTGAGATATTACTATGATTTCTACAATGGCCGGATTGTCACAACCAATGATTTCCTGTCTACTTATCAGCAGGTCACCGGGGCAAATATTTCTGATCTGGTAAAGAAATACTTTTATTACCATTAAGATGGCTGGAAAAATCCTGGTTTTGATTTTAATTTTATTTCTGGTCAATGCCTGTAATTCGATTCAAACCGATTCAGTTCTATCGCCAGTTTTATCGCCAACCGGCGCTGTGCTAACCCCGCTGCCACCTCAAGCTTTGGGTCTGGCAGCTATACCAAAAAGCATTTTGCCGTCTCCACAGCCGCAGGCAGAAGGTGATCTTTTTCCTGCCTATAAGATCAACGCTTTGATGGATTACGATGCGGGGATAATCGATGCTGAACAGGATATAAAATTCACAAACAACATGCATCAAGCCTTGCCGGATATTCTCCTTGCTGTGCAGCCGGACCGAATCCCGGGTGTGTTCGTGCTTCAGGAATTGGTGGTTGATCAAACTGCAATTGCAGATTATCAATTATCTGGTCAAAAACTCCAATTCAGCCTGAAGAAGCCGCTTCAACCCGGGGAAAAAATCAGTATATTTTTAAAATATCGTTTGAATTTACCTTATTTAGGTAACGGGACGGCAGATCCAAATTGGCCGCGCTTTTTTGGTATTCAATCCCGGCAGGTCAATTTGACAGATTGGTATCCAATGCTTGTTCCATTTCGCGGTCAAGCAGGCTGGCAGCTTAGTGAGCCTCAGCCGATTGGAGAGCACCTGGTGTACCCATTGGCAAACTTTGATTTGACCCTCAAGTTCACAAACCCGGATGCCTTACCGGTCATTGCAGCCTCATCCATTCCTGTAAAAGATGATGGCACATATCATTTTGTCCTGGATAATGCCCGGGATTTCGCATTATCGATGGGCAGACGGTTTGAACTGGTGACCGCAGAAGTAAACGGTGTTTCGATCAATAGCTATTATTTCCCGGGGAATAGAACCGCTGGTCTGGCAGCCCTCGATGCTTCAAAAAAAGCTGTCGAATTATATTCAAACTTGTTTGGAGCTTATCATCATAATTCACTGGCAGTTGTCCAGTGTGATTTTGATGATGGCAAGGAACATGACGGCCTTTTCTATCTGAGTAACAATTTTTATCAGACGTATGATGGAACGCCAAATAATTTCCTCGTTTTGATTGCGGCCCACGAAACAAGCCATCAATGGTGGTTTGGAAGAGTAGCCAGTGACCAGGCTAATTTTCCCTGGCAGGATGAGGCCCTGGCAACATTCAGTGAAAAATTATTTTATGAAAAATATTATCCCGGTTCTTTAAAATGGTGGCAGGAATTTCGTATAGATAAATACGCTGCTCATGGTACAATCGATGGAAGTGTTGCGAGTTACGGATATTTTAAACCTTATACAGATTCTGTTTACCGGCGTGGAGCTAGTTTTCTCAGCGATCTTCGTTCATTATTAGGCGGTGAGAATTTTAATGAATTTATAATAACTTATTCAAATCAAATGGATGGGAAGATCGCAGCGCCGGGAGATTTTTTTAGAATCCTTCGAAAGTTCATTCATGATCAGCATCTTGCCATCCAAAATGACAGTATCGATCACTTGATTTCTAATTATTTTTCAAATTCACCCGAATAATATATTTTTTCCACCTTTAAATATTCCCATGATGTCAGCCTCAAGCAAGTTTTCAGCAATCAGTCTGCATAATCATCCTTATGGCGAAGCGGTGTGCAGTATTCTATCCTCATCCCTTTCAGCAGTCGATCCGGCTACCGCAGTTCAAAAAAATCTCCAGGTTGAGAGCCTGGTAATCTCCGCCGGCCATCCGGATGAGACTGGATCGATTATGAAATATGACCTGGAAAAATACGACCGGATTAAAATCATCGGTTTTGGCAAAGCCGCGCTTGCAATGAGCAGAGCCCTGGTTGAGAAGCTCACCCCGGTCATCGGGGAAAAACAATTACAGGGTTTGATCATTGGTAAGCATCCGCCCTCACCGGAATTAATCGAGTATTTCCAAAATATTGATGGTCAATTTGAGTTCATTACCTCCGGACACCCCATCCCAAATGAATGCAGCCTGATGGCTGGGAAAAAAGTATTTGAATTAATATCAGGGACCAAAGAGACAGACCTCATATTTTGCCTCATCTCCGGCGGCGGATCGGCATTGGTGACCTTGCCTTATCCGGAAATATCGCTTCCCGATTTCCAGAAATTAACGTCAGACTTGTTGGAATCCGGAGCCAGGATAGATGAGATCAATTGCCTGCGCCGACACCTGGATCAATTCAAAGGAGGCGGGCTGGCCCGGCGGGCATACCCTGCAGCATTAATCAGCCTCATACTTTCGGATGTTGTGAACAGCCCGCTCGAAGCTATCGCCTCTGGGCCAACAGCCCCTGATCCTGCCTCAAATCTTGACGCTTTAGCAATATTAGAAAAATACAGCCTGAAAATTAAAGTTCCTTTGGCAATCCTTGAAATCCTTAATAGTCAAACGGACACACCGAAGGCCGGTGATCAGATTTTTTCAAATGTCAAAAATCTCCTGGTTGGTAATAATTATCTTGCATGTATGGCAGCCATCATGCAGGCGAAAATTGAAGGGTTTACAACCTTTTTTCTCGGCGATACATTTCAAGGGGAAGCCAGGGAATTATCAATCAAGTTACTCGGCATGTGTAAATTTATGGATCAAAACGTTGATCAATTACCCCGGCCTTTTTGTGTCATTGCTGGCGGCGAATCAACTGTCACACTGCATGGTAATGGTTTGGGCGGCAGAAATCAGGAACTTGCACTTGCTGCTGTGAAAAACCTTTCTGAAATTCCAAATGTGATGCTGGTAACAATGGGGACTGACGGCGAAGATGGTCCAACCAGCGCGGCTGGTGCAGTGGTAACCAGTGATACCCTTAGAAGGGGAGTGTCGGCAGGGATGGACGCTGCTGCCTTCCTGGAGAATAATGATTCCTATCATTATTTTGACGCTCTCGGTGATCTTTTGATAACCGGACCTACCGGAACAAATGTCAATGACATCACTTTCATCTTTGGTTTTTAGCTGTTAATGATAATGTCGGCGGTGAAAGATTTTTTGCCATTTTCTAATACCATTTTATGGTACTTAACCGGTACGTAATAATAGTTATTACCCCGCGATGAACTCATTATTCGATCAAGATGATGAAAAGACATGATGCATAAAATACAAGAACAATTTATTTCTGTCAACAAGATTACCCTGCATGTTGTCACTGTCGGCCCTGAAAATGGAGAACCGGTGTTTCTGCTGCATGGTTTCCCGGAATTCTGGATGGGATGGATCAAACAGATCGATGCCCTGTGTGACCAGGGGTAAGATCGGAAGAGCACACGTCTGAACTCCAGTCACCTGAAGCTATCTC
>CAZBRI010000239.1:0-5248 GCA_964494055.1 uncultured Anaerolinea sp. | reverse complement strand
ATGTACCGGACTACAGTTTCTCCATAATCTTCGCCGAATTTCCTTTCCAGGATTGGGCGGTACGGATTGGGGAATGGTGCATGCACAACGCCGTTCATCAGGGGGTAGAACCCGCCATGATATAGAGCCTTACTGGCTGTCATGGTGACTGCGCCCATCGTCCGGCCATGGAAGGCCCCTGTAAAACCGATAAAATTAGTCCGGCCAGTGTGATAGCGGGCTAATTTTAGAGCGGTTTCCACGGCTTCAGTACCAGAATTGGTGAGAAAACTTACAGCTGCATCCTGCATGGGTGCATGCTCATCTAATTTTTCTGCAAGCGCAACCATTGTCTCATGGTAAAAATCAGATGAAATATGAATAAATTTTTCTGCCTGATCCTGGATGGCTTTGACCACTTCTGGGTGTGCGTGACCGGTTGAGTTGACTGCAATTCCTGACATAAAATCCAGGAATTTATTTCCATCAACATCCCATACCCAGGAACCTTTGCCGTGATCCATGGCAAATGGATAATCACGGGGGTATGAAGGCGAAATTACAGAAGAATCACGTTTCACTAACGCGCGGGCTTTCGGCCCTGGTAATGTCATTGGTTCCATATACTGCTCCTTTTTTTGATCAATAAATGATTAATGTGTTTATTTACAAACAGGATGACTATGTTAAATAGCTACATAATGATTGAGTTAATCGTTTTCAATTGGGGGTGAAAAGAGATGCGGGAAAACATGTATCACCGCAGTATTTAAAATACTCCCCGAATTGAAATACGACCTGGGGGAGGCAGGACCTTCGTCAGTTATCGGGTAATAAACCCAGTGCCAGCGCACCCATTAATCCGGCATTATCGCTCAATGATGCAGCGGCTATTTTTAGATCGCGAATATATGCTGGATCCATCACATGTTTCTTTAAAGATTCCTGCATGGGATCAAACAAAAACTTGCCGCTTAAGGAAACACCGCCGCCAAAAATGACAATCGACGGATTGAATATTTGAACAAAAGAGGCGAGCATCATTCCCAGGTATGTTCCGGCACGGTTCAGTGCGTCGAGTGCGAGTTTATCGCCATCGGCAGCAGCCGATGTGATTTCTTTGGCCGTGATGCTTGGCGTATTTTTAAGGGTCGATTCTGCACCCTGGGCGATTTTTTCTTGAACATACCTGGCGATTGAAGGCCCGGATGTGAATGATTCAATATGACCATATTGACCACAGCTGCATAAAGGGCCGTCCGGTTGAATGGTTGTGTGCCCCAATTCGGCTGCTAAACCATTGGCTCCCAGTAAAAGCTTACCATCAGTAATGACGCCTCCGCCGATACCTGTACTGATGGTCATATAAATCAGGTGATTATGACCTTTTCCTGCGCCAAAGCGCCATTCACCCAGGGCGGCAAGGTTGGCATCATTCCCCACTTTAACGGGTAAGCTGAAATGTTTAGATAGATTTGGCCCGAGCGGAAAATCAGTCCATTCAGGAATATTTGGAGCGGAGGATACAACACCAGTGATTGGATTGACCGGGCCGGGAGCTGCAACAATGATCTTTTCAACCTTCTCATCCTGAATCATGACTGACTGTATCAGATGGCATAGACGGTCGAATGTGCTGCCTTCTCCCCTTGTGGTTGTTTTTTTATTGAGATAAGGTACTTCGCTGCCATTTTTAAAAACCGCAGCGCGTAACTGTGTTCCGCCAATGTCAACCGCAATAATTGCCATAAATGCAATTATATCCTAAACATTAATGCCGTTCATGTGGGGAAAATAATCAAAAGCACATGATTTTTGTTAATAATGATCTGGAAAAAAACTCATGTATTGTAATTAATTGTTGACTAAAAAAATATAAACTGCTATTATCGTTCTTAATGAAACGACCTCCCAATTGGTATGACCGGTTAAAGAAAGAAATTATCAGTATCCTGCGCTGGTTTGTTCCGGGGCTGGGTGTAAAGCGCTGGTTTGGATTATTACTTGCAGGTATTACTCTGATGGCGGTTGGTTTTGCTTATTACCTGCTGGATATTTACCGCACGACTCCGGTGGATGATATGCTGGTCGTTATGGATGTGGCGACTCTGCGTTTTTTTCCCAGGCCGGTCAGGGTCATCATTTTTCTCACTCTCGGGTTATTTTTAGTCATCTGGGGATTATGGGGTTTAAATAAAGCGTTGCTCAATCCTTTCCTTCGTAAAGACCGCCGCCTTGTTGATCAAATCGCGGATTTCCGCCGCAAAGAACGGGGCTCCCGCACTGTCGTCTTGGGCGGGGGGCATGGGATGGCGACCCTTTTACGGGGCATGAAGGAGCATACTAATAATCTGACTGCCGTCGTTACGGTGGCTGATGACGGCGGTTCATCTGGGATCTTGCGCAACAACCTGGGGATTCTGCCTCCCGGTGATATTCGGAACTGCCTGGCAGCACTTTCCAATGATGAAGCTATGTTGACCCAGTTATTCCAGTATAGATTTAATGATTCTTCAGGTCTGGCAGGTCATTCTTTCGGCAACCTGTTCATCTCTGCCCTGGTGGATGTTACAGGCAGTTTTGAAGAAGCTGTTGCAGAATCTGGCAGGGTGTTGTCTGTCCATGGGCGGGTGCTTCCGGCAACCCTGCATGATGTGAAGCTTGTCGCTGATGTTCAGCTTCCAGAAGTTATGAATCAAGTCCGCGTGATCGGAGAAAGCAGTATTCCAGTCATGCCGGGCCGGGTGCGGCGTGTATACCTGGAACCAAATAATCCGCCTGCCTTCCCGCCCGTTATCCAGGCCATCCTGGCTGCAGACCTGATCGTGATCGGTCCCGGCAGTCTTTATACGAGCATCCTTCCTAACCTGCTGGTTCCGGATCTTTTATCTGCCCTTCACTCGAGTAATGCATTGAAGATTTATGTGGTCAATATTGCAACTCAGCCGGGTGAGACCAATGCCTACAGTGTAGGTGACCATATTTTTGCGCTTGAAGAACATATCGGCCGCGGTTTATTCGATCTTTTTGTTTGTAATAATCGTTATGAAGGGCAGCTTCCTGAGGGATCTGAATTTGTAAGAATTGATGAGCGTGGAGCAAAATATAATATCTATGGGAATGATCTGTTGAATGTCGAGCACCCATGGCGGCATGATTCAGAAAAACTTTCCAGGGTTTTGATGAACATTCTTTACGAAAGAACGGGACCTTTGTCTGAATCTTAAAAAATGGAATTGGAGATGAAAAATAATCATCTTGATCACATTCCTTGAGAAATATAGCATTGCAAAGAAAATGCTGCTGATTTGGGGGAAAGTAAGTGAAATTTCCAGGATGTCAATCAGATGATGATAAAATTATTGGTGAATTGTGAAAATTAAAAATGCGTTTTATGCTGGAAATTCTTATAATTAAAAATAAATATGTGGTAAAATTCCCAATTGTGTAAAATATCACAATCTAAACCTGAGGAGGTTTATTATGACAATAAAAGTTGGTATTAATGGTTTTGGACGAATTGGCAGGCAGGTTTTAAAGGCGATCCGTGACCGCCACCCTGGCGAATTGGAAGTCGTTGCGTTCAATGATATCGGTGATGTGCCCACCATGGCTCATCTGCTTAAATATGATTCGAATTACGGCCGTTTCGATGGGACTGTTGAGGTCGGTGAAGATGCACTGATCATTGACGGAAAAACTGTCAAAGTGTTCAAAGAAACAGATCCGGCGAATATCCCCTGGGGCAGCCTTGGGATCGATATTGTGATCGAATCGACTGGTATCTTTACAGTCAAAGCCGATGGTGTCAATAAAAAAGGCAAGGTTGTTAAAGGTGCCGAAAATCACATCACCAAAGGCGGCGCCAAGAAAGTTATCATCTCGGCTCCTGCTGAAGGCGAAGATCTGACAATTGTTCTGGGTGTCAACGAAGAAAAATATGACCCCAAGATCCACCATGTGGTTTCAAATGCTTCCTGCACCACCAACTGCCTTGCACCAGCTGCAAAAGTAGTTCATGACAACTGGAAGATCAAACGTGCATTCATGACCACCATTCACTCCTATACCAATGATCAGAACATCCTGGACCTGCCGCATTCAGACCTGCGCCGCGCACGCGCTGCCGGTGTGAGCATCATCCCGACCACCACCGGTGCTGCAAAGGCAATCAAGCTGGTTATCCCTGATCTTGCCGGTAAATTTGATGGATATGCCCTGCGGGTTCCAACCCCCACCGTGTCCGTCGTAGATTTCACAGCTGAACTGGAAAAAGAGACCACCACTGAAGAACTGCGCCAGGCTTTCCGTGACGCTGCCAAACTGCCAAGAAACAAGGGCATTCTGGCTGCTGTTGATGAACCACTGGTATCGATCGATTACAAGGGTGATGAGCATTCATCATCTGTTGACCTGCCATTTACTTCTGTTCTTGGCAAAGAAAAAAGCAACTTCATCAAGGTTGTGACCTGGTACGACAATGAATGGGGCTATTCCTGCCGCACTGCCGACCTGGCAGCTTTGATGGCGAAGAGCCTGTAACCGGAATTCTGATAAACAGGTAGATCGCAAGATCTACCTGTTTGCTGATACCGGTCGGAAACGAGGATAATATGAATAAGAAAACTGTAAAAGATATCGATTTAAAAGGCAAGCGGGTAATTATGCGTGTAGATTTCAATGTCCCGATGGACAAGGGAATCGTCACAGATGATAAACGAATCAAAGCTGCACTGCCCACCATTAAATATGTTTTGGAACAGGGTGCGTCCATCCTGTTGATGAGTCATCTCGGCCGGCCAAAGGGCGGTCCGGACGCTGAATTCAGCCTCAAAGCTGCCTCCGAAGTGCTTGCCGGTTTACTTGGCAGGCCGGTGTTAATGGCGCCTGACTGCATCGGACCAGATGTCGAAAAAATCGCGTCATCACTAAAACCCGGTGATGTCGTCATGCTGGAAAATACACGCTTCCATCCTGGTGAAGAGAAAAATGACCTGGATCTGGCGAAAAAGATGGCCGCCCTGGCTGATGTTTATGTGAATGATGCTTTTGGTTCTGCGCATCGTGCACATTCATCCACTGAAGGTATTGCCCGTTATTTACCCGCTGTTTCTGGTTTCTTAATGGAGCAGGAACTCGAATACCTCGGGCGCGCGGTCAGCAGCCCGGAACACCCTTATATTGCAATTCTTGGCGGAGCCAAGATCAGCGACAAGATCCTGGTGAGATCGGAAGAGCGTCGTGTAGGGAAAGAGTGTTCAGAGCCGTG
>CAZBRI010000238.1:0-5251 GCA_964494055.1 uncultured Anaerolinea sp. | reverse complement strand
GCAAGCGTTGCAGCTCCATTCCTGCCGGTTTTTTTAACAAGGCTGGGTGCCAGTAATTTCCAGGTGGGCTTATTATCATCCATGCCGGGTGTAACAGGATTTTTCCTGGCCATTATATTAGGCAGATTTCTTCAAACACGTAAAAACATAATTCCCTGGTACAGTGTTACCAGACTTCTCGTGATATCCTGCTATACACTAACAGGCATGTCCATAATATTCCTGCCGGGAAAATACAGTATTATAGCAACACTCATTATTTGGGCGGCTGCGACGATCCCATCAACCGCACTCGGAGTACTTTTTTCGGTTGTGATGAATCATGTTGCCGGTCCTGATGGCAGATATGCATTATTAAGCCGCCGCTGGGCCATTTTTGGATTAACCGGGGTGATCTTTACATTTTTTGTTACACGCATGATCGATCTTATTAAATTCCCCAACAATTATGCAGTAATGTTTATAATTTTATCCTTCGGCGGCCTTTTAAGTTATTATTTTTCAAACCGGATCGTACTTCCAGATCAAAAAAATAATCGGCAAATTGATGACACTAAACCGATTAATTCAATTCAAAATTACATCGGGCTGCTTAAAAAGACTCCTGCTTTTACTTCTTTTTCCATTAAAAGTTTTGTTTATATATCAGCGGTCACTTTAGCCGCCCCAATAATGCCTTTGTATTTTGTACACAACCTTAAAGCGACTGACAGCGAAATTGGAATGATCACTATGATCATGACATCAGGTTTACTGGTTGGTTATTTTTTTTGGCCCTGGATCTCAAAAAAGCAAGGCGGAAGGTTTATTTTATTAACAACGGCAGCTGGAATGGTTCTATACCCGGCGTTGACTGCAAACACTCAGCAAGTAAAATGGATTTATTTATTTTCAGGGGTTGCGGGTATTTTTCAAGCTGGTTTGGACCTTGTTTTTTTTGATGAATTAATGAAAACTGTCCCGCCTGAATTCAGCGCAACATTTGTCTCAATTTCCCAATCCCTGACTTATTTCGCAACAATTACCGCACCGATACTCGGCACTTTTTTGGCAGATAAAATCGGATTGGGCGGAGCGCTGTTGTTCAGCGCAGGATTACGATTGATCGGATTTTTATTATTTTTATTGCCGGACAAAATAAAACTTCGCCCACCGGGTTGATTTTTGTAAAAAGGGCGGCCTTTCATCTTAGAAAGACCACCCTTTTTTTCTATTTACCTAACCTGGCTCTTTCTTCAACGATTACACTTTCATCTAATTTTTTGAATAACGGTACCGGCTGATTCAACTTCTGTCCGGGTTTTAACTGGCTTGGTTTCCAATAAGTTTTATTTTCGTTTTTGGGAGTTTTGTCACTCCCCGATTTGTAACGCAAAACAGTATGTTCGCCAAGAGAATCTGAAATATTTTCTAAATATTGTTCACCAAAAAGAGGTTCCTGGTATCCAAAAATGTCATGAAGTTTATTACTGGAAAATGGCAGGATAGGGGCAAACATCACTTTCAGGGAATCAATGGCTTTTAACGCAGTAAAGACTGTCATGGCTGCCGCATTTCGATCAGTTTTTATGCTTGTCCAGGGGGCATTTGCATCAATATACCGATTGACCTCAGTTGACAAACGCATTGCTTCACTCAACGCAGCCCTGAGATGGACTGCATTGTATTCAGCCCCGACTGTTGAAAAGCCATTTTCAATGGTGTTGATCAATGAATTATCGATCTCTCTCAATTGGGCGGGATCAATATCGGGTACAGAGCCATCCCAATTTTTATAAGCAAAAGAAAGCATCCGGTTTGCAAGATTACCCCACGTAGCGACAAGTTGATTGTTATTCAAGGCTACAAATTCACCCCAATCCCAATCACTATCCTTATTCTCCGGCATATTAACTGTCAGGTAAAAACGTAAGGCATCAGGATCGTACCTGGATAGGAAATCCAGACCCCAAACCCCCCAATGATGTGAGCCGCTTATTTTTTGTCCTTCCAGGTTCATAAATTGGTTGGCAGGAACATCATAAGGCAGGGTGAGCTTTACCCTTTTTTCGCCATTGAATATTTCTACAAACTGATCTCCAACGCCCATCAATTGGGCAGGCCAAAGGGATGTATGGAAAAAAATATTATCTTTTCCGATAAAATGATAATGTTTTGCTGACGGATTTACCCACCAATCTTTCCAGGTACCATCAGAGACAAGACTCCATTCAATGGCAGCAGAAAGATAGCCAATCACAGCCTCGAACCAAACATACAGGCATTTTCCATCCCAGCCTTCAACAGGAACCGGGATACCCCAATCCAGATCTCGTGTTATGGGTCGTGGTTTTAATCCTTCAGCCTCAATCTTACCGAGAGATTCTCCAAGGACTGTGTCGCGCAGGTGGCCTGAGCGATCTTTTAGGAATTTTTTTACGTCCGGTTCAAGTTTAGAAAGATCGATATAAAAATGTTCAGTATCACGCAATTCAGGTACTGAACCATCAACTTTCGATTTTGGATTGATCAGTTTTGATGCTTCAAGCACATTGCCGCACTGATCACATTGATCCGAGCGTGCTTCTTTATAACCGCATATATAACAAACACCTTCCACAAAGCGGTCTGGAAGGAACTTGCCGGCTGAAGGTGAATACCATTGCGGCTCAACTTTGGTAAACAAAAACCCGTTTTTCTTTAAAGCTAGAAAAATACTTTGGGACACTTTAAAATGATTTTGCGTGTGGGTGGATGTAAAAAGATCATACGTGATGCCTGCTTTTTGAAAAACGTCAAGGAATCCGTTATGATATTTTTTGTAAACAGTTTCGACTGATACACCTTCTTTTTCCGCAGCAATTGTGACCGGAGTTCCATGGGAATCAGTTCCGCTTACCATCAACACATTATCACCATTCAATCTGTGATACCGGGCAACAATATCCCCAGGTAAATGAGAACCGGTAAGATTACCGACATGAATTTCTGCATTGGCATAAGGCCATGCGATGGCGATTAAAATATTTTCAGGCATTGGTACCTCCAGATAAAACTAAAATATTTCGGAATTATCAAATAATCAACTAAATAAAAATTTATATTATTTTCTCAAATTAATTAAAAAAAACTGGCAGCTGCCAGCATTTTCAGGACGGATTAGGCCGTCATCCGATTCAACCGGCAGCGAACCGAATAATTATAATTTCCATGCTCATTTCTAAATGAACTTTGTGCATCATATTATTTTACTACAACCTAATTTGTAGAAAGGTTTTGTAAATTGCTTCCCCGGGAAATTATTTTTATCGATAATCTTCTAGTTTGATTTTTTGGGCGGTTTGTATTGTTTTTTTTTAGATTCTTTGAGTTAAACTTGTAAATAAGTATAATTTGATGTTGAGAATCAATTTATAAATCCCATTAAAAACACTATAAATAATCTTTCAATTGACGTGCTCTTCTTGGGTGACGCAGTCTTCGTAAAGCCTTGGCTTCAATTTGCCTGATCCTTTCTCTTGTCAGACCGAATTTTTGGCCTACTTCTTCCAGGGTATATGCATTACCGTCATCCAGGCCAAATCGCATTTGAATGATCCGGGCTTCCCTGGCCGTCAAAGTCGCGAGAACTTCTGCCAGCTTTTCCTTCAACATCGTTTGATAAGCTGTTTGCATGGGGGTGGGGCTGAATTCGTCTTCAATAAACATCCCCAATTCAGAATCTTCATCATCCCCGACCGGGCTTTCGAGTGATAGCGGAACCCAGGATACTTTTAAAATCCATTGAATTTTCTTGACGCTGATATTAACTTCCAGCGCAATTTCATCTGTTGTGGGGGCACGTCCCAACTTTTGTTCCAATTCATGTTTTGCTTTATATATTTGGCGAATTCGATCAGTCATATGTACTGGTAATCGGATCGTTCGAGCCTGATCGGCTATTGAACGGGTGATGGTTTGGCGTATCCACCAGGTGGCATAGGTTGAAAACCTGAATCCCCTTTTATAGTCGTATTTCACCACTGCTTTCATTAATCCGAGGTTTCCCTCCTGTATCAAATCAAGGAGAGCAATTCCGTGACCGGTGTATCTCTTTGCAATGCTGACAACAAGCCGGGTGTTGGCCTTTATCAGGTGCTCCCGGGCATTTTGACCATTGGCTGCTGCGTTCTCAAGTTCCAATCTTCTTTCCAACGATAACCTGCCGAGTTGAATCTCTTTTTTAGCTTCCCGGCCAGCTTCAATTGTTTTGGCAATTTCCAATTCTTCATCCTGTTTTAATAAAGGAACCCTGGCCATGTCCTTTAAATATAAGCCGACTGAATCCTCGATTAAAACTGTCTCAACTGGATTAGCCCAGGATTCATAGCCTGGATCCAGGTTTGGAGACTCAATCATAGAAGAAGAATAGTCATCTTCAGGATCAAGGATGTCCACACCGCGGCGTTTGAGTGTTGACATAATGACTGACATCTTTTCTGAATCAAAATCCGGGGCAATCTCCATGAGATCATCAGTCGTCAGATAACCCTGCACGCCTGCCTTTTCAAGCAGGATATTAATCACTTCGTTTCGATGTGTGTGCCCAGGAACCACCATAAGTTATCCTCCTGCGTATCTCTGCCAACGTTCAATTACAAAATACCTAGTCTTCTAATGAACGATCCTGTAAAAGATTTTTTAAAACCGAAAAAGGTGAATCTATTTCGACTCTATGACCGCAATCTTTTAAATTTAGATTTTGCCCGCATTCAGTGCACAAACCTTTACAATTCTCACTGCAAACTGGTTTGATTGGAAATTCCAAAATTGCATATTCTCTAACCAGTTCCTGCAATTCCACCTGTGCATCATCAGGAACGAGTAAACCGGATTCTGTTATATTTTCTTCCTTGAAAGCAAATAATTCTGTAAAATCCCATTGAATATGCTGTTGATAATCTTCCAGGCATCTCACACATTCAACTGTCAATTTTCCCTGGAAATTTCCCTGTACGATCAAACCTTGAGGCGTACGGCCGATATTAATATTCCCTTCCATATCAGCCAGATGGAGATCATCATGATTATATTCGGAGAATGAAAATTCAAAATCGCGGTTATAACCAATTGGGGAATTGATTATAAAACCTACATTGATCCTGAATGGTTTTCTTGGATTAGCCACCTGATACACTTTTCGAAAAGAATTTGATTTTAATAAAATCACGCTAATTTTAGCACGCACGAATCAGCTAGTCAACTCCCTTTTCGTATAATAAAACTTTTGGCA
>CAZBRI010000237.1:0-5269 GCA_964494055.1 uncultured Anaerolinea sp. | reverse complement strand
CCTTACTGTCACCATGAAAAATGGGATGGTTCCGGTTATCCGCGCGGGTTAAAAGGTGAAGAAATTCCGCTGGCCGCAAGGATATTTTCAGTAATAGATGTTTGGGATGCACTCACATCAGACCGCCCTTACCGCAGAGCCATGAGCAAAGAAGATGCGCGGAAATATATAATTGATAACTCCGGCACCCAATTTGACCCGATGGCAGTAGAAGCCTTCACAAATTGTTTCGCAGATTTTTAAAATTGTTTTAAACCAAAAACCAAGTAATGGCTCGCCGATGTGATTATTACCGGTTATCAATTAAAAACATCCAGAACATATTTCTGGATGTTTTTTTTACTCTGGTATATTTTTGGCATTGGAATTTGACTATTAGAAGCGAATGATCAATTTCAGTCTTGATTTCCTAATTCATTCATGTAAAAATATGAAAAATATGTTGGCGATGAAGAAAATACCATTTAAGAATTGATTAAATTCACTTTTATTAAAATTAAGTATTGACTCTCAATTATTTTCGTGATTTAATGTAACCGGTTACAGTAACCGGTTACATGGAAAATATCACACGATGACCCGACGATCCGATTCAGTTACGATTAGAGATGTTGCCAAGCACGCAGCTGTTTCTATTGCTACTGTCAGCCGCTATCTCAATCAAAACGCTCCTGTCTCACAGGAAGTAGCTGAGCGGATTCAACAGGTGATGCTGGATCTGAGTTACCAGCCTCATGCTGCTGCCAGGAATCTTGCAACAAATCGCAATCAAACCATCGGGTTGATCCTTCACAACATCCATACCGATTTTTTTGGACCTTTGTTGAGCGGGATTGAATCCATCGTCAATGAAAGCCAATTCAATTTGTTGGTTGCTACTTATAAATCCCCCATCAAAAACATCAGCCTGCCTCCCATCGGTCCCCATAACACTGATGGGATGCTTGTTTTTGCGGATAGCTTGAGCGATGAACATCTCACGCAATTGTGCAAAATAAAATTTCCGCTCGTCCTTATTCACAGAACCCCGCCGATCAATTTAAATATTCCATTTGTAACGGTTGAAAACAAAGCCGCAACCAGAACAATCATCGATCATTTGATTGAAGTACATGACCGAAAATCAATTTTATTTTTACGCGGTCCGCATGAGCAGGAAGATTCTCGCTGGCGTGAACAGGGTTATATTGAATCACTTGAAGCACACGGGATACCGGTCAGAAAAGAATTGATGATCGATGGTGAATTTAATGGGGGAGTTGCTTACCAAAATATAAAAAAAATATTGGATCAAAGACAGGTGTTTTTTGATGCCATATTTACAGGCGATGATGATGCAGGGATCGGCGCATTAACGGTGATCCAGGAATCCGGTTTGAGCGTTCCGGATGATGTTTCGATTGTGGGATTCGACGATTCCAGGTTGTCTGCATTTCTCAACCCGCCTCTTACAACTGTGCGGGCACCTACAGAAGAAGTGGGACGCCAGGCTGCAAGTATGCTTTTTGATCTGATCAAGGATCAAAAAGTAACACAAAAAGCACTGCTGCCAACAGAGATAATTATCCGCCGTTCATGCGGCTGCCATCCGGAAGCAGCAAAAAATTTCCTAAAAGGAGGTGATGACCAGAGAAAAGAAATTCTTCAAGCGATGTTCTAATCATTACCAACTTTTCATTACATATTTTTAACGAGGAGAAATTTAAACATGAAGAAAATGCTATTTGTTGCCAGCCTTCTGATCATCGCATCGATGCTCCTGGCTGCCTGCGGTGCACCTGCCGCTCCCGCTACTGAAGCTCCAGCCGCTCCCGCCGCTCCTGCAGCGACCGAAGCTCCTGCAGCAACTGAAGCTCCTGCAGCCCCCGCTGCCACCGAAGCTCCTACCGCTGTTCCCCCAACACCCACACTTACTCCTTACCCCGTCGCTGACTGCGCCGCCGGCAAGGTTTGTATCCGCTGGTTCGTTGGTCTCGGTACCGGTACCGATGCCCCCCAGATCGCTGCCCAGGAAGAAGTTGTGAAAGATTTCAATGCTTCCCAGGACAAAATCCAGCTGATCCTCGAGATCATTCCTCATGCCAGCGGCCGTGACACCCTCTCGACCGAAATCGCTTCCGGCAATGGTCCCGATATCGTCGGTCCAGTCGGCTGGGCTGGTTCCAATGACTTCTACGGACAGTGGTATGACATGTCCGCCGAACTCAAGGCTCAGAACTTCGATTCCTCCATCTTCGATCCCGCTCTGATGAAGTTCTACCAGACCGAAGAAGGTCAGGTTGGTCTGCCCTTCGCCGTGTTCCCCGGCGCCATCTACTTCAACCCGGCCATGTTTGACGAAGCCGGTCTTGCTTATCCTCCCCAAAAGTATGGCGATAAGTACAAGCTTGATGGCAAAGATGTTGATTGGACATGGGATACTGTTACCGAAGTTGCCAAACGCTTAACCGTCGATAAGAACGGTAAAGCCTCCAACGAAGATGGCTTTGATGCAGCCCAGATCGTACAGGTTGGTTACAGCCCGCAATGGCAGTCCATTCAGTCCGTAGGCACCTTCTACGGCGGCGCCACCAAGATCTATTCTGGTGATGCAGTTGGCAGCTACAAGTCCGAACTCGCTCCCTGGAAAGATGCCTTCAAGTGGTACTATGACGGTATGTACGGCAAACAGCCCTATATCGCCAACGGCGCTCTCTCCGGTTCACCTGAATTCGGTGCTGGCAACGTCTTCAATTCCGGCAAGGCTGCCATGGGTCTTACCCAGACCTGGTACACCTGCTGTCTTGATGGCTATGTCAAAGCTGGCAACACCTTCCAGCTCGGTATCCAGCCCATGGGTTCTGACGGCAAAGTTCATGGCCGTGTTGACGCTGACACCTTCCGTATTTGGAAGGGTACCCCCCACGCTGCTGAAGCAACCACCGTTCTGACCTACCTGGTCACCACCGGTGCAGACAAACTCCTGCCCGTATACGGCGCTATGCCCGCTGTTCCTGCCAAGACCGATGCATTCTTCGCTGCCAAATCAGCCCAGTATCCATTCGTCACCAAGGAAAGCTGGAACGTCTTCATTCAGGGTCTGGCTTATCCGGATGCCCCAAGTGCTGAACAATATCAGCCCCAATCCATCAAGGCCAGCGCCCGCTTACAGACCTTCATGGACCTGATGAACAACACCGCAGGCATGGATTTCGAAGCTGAATACGCCAAGCTTGTTGCAGATATTGAAACCATTTACAACACCAAATAATCTGTTATAAAATCAGGGCGGCCGGAATCATCCGGCCGCCCTGAACTATTCAAAGGAGCGCCTTATGTTTGAACAACTCAATAATTTACCAAAATTACCTTCGTTGGCATCCATACGAAAGCTGTCACCGTTGGCGCGCCGGGAGATGAGAACGGGACTGCTTTTTCTCCTCCCATGGATCATCGGATTTATCGCTTTTACATTACTGCCGACAATCGCTACTTTTTATTTTAGTTTCCTTCACTTAAAAATTACAGACCAAATTATGAGTAAGCCCAATTTTGCGGGTGTAGATAACTATATTACACTCTTTAAAGATCCTCTCGTTTGGAGTACAACCGGCGCACCAGGATCCCTTTGGGTGACATTACGATTTGGTTTGATCGCTCTGCCTATTGGTATATTAATTCCCCTTATTGTTGCCATGTTAATGAATAACCCGCATCTAAAGGGTCAATCCATTTTTAGAACTCTATTTTACATGCCGTACATCGTCCCGTTCGTTGCAGCAATTTATTTATGGGGCGGCATGTTAAATCCTGAGACTGGCTGGATCAATCAAGTGCTCATGTTCCTGGGTATGCCAAAAGAAAATGTACCACTGTGGGCAAACAGCGAGCAATGGGTTTACCCGGCCTATGTCATCATGGGTATCTGGGGTATGGGTAACGCCATGCTGATCATGCTCTCAGGTCTTCAGGGTGTTCCAACCGAATTATATGATGCGTCAAAAGTTGATGGCGCTAATGCCTGGCAGACTTTCTGGAATGTAACATTCCCGATGATCTCCCCGGTTATTTTCTATAATGTTGTTCTGTCCATGGTGGGTCTGTTCCAATATTTCCAGGTTCCTCTGGTCGTGAACCAGGGAACCGGCCGCCCGGGCGGTGCGACGAATTTTTATAATGTTTATTTATATAAGACCTTTTTTACTTACCAGGATATGTCCTATGGCTCAGCCATGGCCTGGTTCCTTTTCTTCCTGGTTCTTTTGGTAACCATGATCCTTTTTGGTACATCAAAATACTGGGTATATTACGCAGGTGAAGGCCGCTAAAGGAGGAATTATCATGAATAAATCATACAAAAAAACTATCAGCAATATTGGTAATTCGACGTTTATCATGCTGTTAACTAGTGCCATTCTGGTCTTCTACCTGGCACCCTTCCTGTTCATGGTTTTTACTTCACTCAAATCACAGGTTCAGATCTCCCAGCTTGGTTCTCCAATCTGGCCTGGTAAACCGGCAACCTATTCCTATAACGGGGTAGATATTGAGGTATTCAAAGTCCCAATGAATACCTGTGCAGGAGCCGATCCAAACGATACGACCATCAAAGAGCTTGGTGCTGCTAAGAAAGGCCGTCAGGAAACGACATTTGTCGACCCCAACAACATTGCAGCCGGCGAATTTAAATGCAAAGTATCCTGGCGTGCCCTCGACCGCCCCTGGGCTTGGGCCCCGTCCTGGAGTAATTACACTGAAGTCATCAAAGCGCTGGATTTCCCGAACCTGATGTGGAACACAACCTATTATGCGATCATGACCGAGATCGGTGTTTTGATCTCCTGCACCATCGTCGCATTTGGTTTTGCGCGTTTCAGGTTCCCGGGACGTGATTTCCTTTTCACTCTTTTGATCTCAACGATCTTCCTGCCAGCCTTCGTGACACTTATCCCCACCTACACCTTCTTCCAGAGAATTGGCTGGGTAGGCACCTGGCTGCCATTGATCGTTCCAACATTCTTTGCCAATGCTTACGACGTTTTCCTTCTGCGGCAGTATTTTATGACCATCCCGAAAGAACTCGACGAAGCCGCGATGATCGATGGTGCTGGTCCGCTGCGGGTATTGTGGTCAATCATTATTCCACAATCCTACCCGGTGTTGATGGCTGTCACCGTTTTTCATATCGTGTATGCCTGGAATGACTTTTTCGGACCGCTGATTTATCTCTCCACTAACCGGAGAGATCGGAAGAGCACACGTCTGAACTCCAGTCACCTGAAGCTACCTC
>CAZBRI010000236.1:3893-5327 GCA_964494055.1 uncultured Anaerolinea sp. | reverse complement strand
CTACACGGCTCTGAACACTCTTTCCCTACACGACGCTCTTCCGATCTTATGCTCGAGCCATAACGGGTATTGAACTTCTCAACCGGTTCCGAATGGGTCAGGTTCAGCCCGCCCTTGCCGGCAATCAGAAATTTTCTGCCTGCTGACGGCATGCTGTCGTATAGATCAACATGTATTCCAGACCGGCTGATCACATCGGCTGCCATCAGGCCGGCAGGTCCTCCGCCAATCACGATCACATTATGATTTTGCAGAGATTCATTCACCGGGCTGTTCTTCCTGGTTAAAAACAGTGTTCAGATACAGGTTCTCAACTTTGCCGCGGGCCCAGGGAGTTTTTCTCAGAAATTTCAGGCTGGATTTTATGCCCGGCTCATGTGTAAAGCAGCGAATATTGATCAGTTTGCCCAATTCTTCCCAGCCATAATGACCAACAAGTCGGTACAGGATCTTTTCCAGGGTGATGCCGTGCAGCGGGTTGTTGGGTTGTCCGGTATTCATGTGCCTGATTTCTCCTGCTTCAAGAATAATGGAAAATGCCGGCCAGCGCAAGGCACAGAAAATCACCTTAATTCAAAATTTATCCCCGCCAGGCAGGTTGTGCGTTACACTTGGAAATATTGGAGAAAAAAAGATGTTAGAAAAACAAGCCGCAACACGCGTTTACCTGATCCGGCATGCAACCCCGGATTGGTCCCGCACGGACATTCCTTACTTAATTCCCCCGGGTCCGCCCCTTATCCCAAAAGGAGAAAAGGAAGCTGAGCAGCTGGGTGTATTTATCCGTGTTGAGGGCATCAAAAAATTATATAACAGTCCGTTTGAGCGCACACGCCGGACGGCTGAGATCAGTTCAAAAATTGCAGGGATAGATACGGTTGATGATAACGAGTTATCCGAGATGCAGTCCGGGGAATCGGAATCACATCTCTTAGATCGCGTTTTACCTGCCTGGGTCAGGGCTGAAAATGAAAGTAAATTGAATGGCCCTCTCGGGTTGGTCACACACGGCGGCCTGGTGCTGGTATTACTCAGGCATCTTGGGTTGAGCGAGAAGAATCTTAATGATCACTGCAAAACATATGATCATGCCAATCCATTACCACCGGCTGGTGTGTGGCTGGCACAAAGAACAGGGGATCGTGATCCCTGGAAATTGGACCTGGCTTTCGTATCAAAAACCGTGTGATCATAATTCCAGTTATAGGTAAGTTTTTGTGTAAGGTGAAAAATGAAACTTGTCATTCTTGGATCAGGTGGATTTTTACCGGTTGATGCCGCCCAGACAGCCTGTTATTTTATACCGGAGGCAGGTGTTTTACTGGATGCCGGAAGTGGTTTATACCGGCTGCCGGCTTATCTTCTGACCAGCAGACTGGATATTTATCTCAGTCATGCGCATGCGGATCACACAAGCGGTCTTGATTACCTGTT
>CAZBRI010000236.1:0-3793 GCA_964494055.1 uncultured Anaerolinea sp. | reverse complement strand
ATATTTATCTCAGTCATGCGCATGCGGATCACACAAGCGGTCTTGATTACCTGTTTGCATCCTATTTTATAAAAGATTTGCAGGGCTCGGGAGAATTGTTGACTGCCGAAAACGTGGAGAAGTTTGTTCAGTCAGGAAATGACTCCCTGCCAAAGACTATCATTCATGGGAGCACTGAAACCCTGGATATTGTCCAGCCAAGGTATGAGCTTTATCACTACAACTGGTCTCTGCTGAACAGCATTGAACCTCTGCCCGGTTCCGGAAGTATGCAGCACTTTGGGCTGGAAAATGGAACTACCGGTTTCCGCCTGGATTGGCCTGGTCATTCCCTGGCATATATTACTGATACGATCGCCAGGAAAGGATCCGATTACATCCCAAAGATCGCCGGTGTGGATCTGCTGCTGCATGATTGTTATACAGCTGACCATTACAGCCCGCTGGCTGAAAAGATCGGGCACAGTTCATTATCGGCAGTGCTTGAAACTGCAGCGGCTGCAAAAGTAAAAAAACTGGTTCTGATCCATCACAGTCCTGTGCAATCGCTGGATTTTTCCAGGGAACTTGAGCAATGCAGGCAAATCTTTCCGGATGTTGAGATTGGTTATGATTTAATGCTTGTGGATTTTTAACCGATTAGAACAAATCAAAATCATCATCCATGGATAAAAATACTATCAGAATCAGTTCAGAAATTTTGGCGGGCACGCCGTACCAGGAATCACGGCTGAAGAATGGGACTCCCTGCAGGATGACATACTGGTAAACCCAGATATAAAGCCAGGCAAGGATGGTTACTACCGCAAACCCGATCATGATCTTTTTAATAAATTGACGTTTTCCAGCCAGGAACGGAATTGGAAGCACGTAAGCTCCAAGCAAGCCAAGGTATCCGATTCCATTCAAAATGAATAACGGATCGGCACCTTCGGGGAAAAGAACGCGGTCAAAAGCTGCTGCGAGATGCAGAAAAGCAGTGATCAGGGAAGTCACTGAGATGCCGATTTGTTTTTGGGTTAGTTTCATCATTTCCGGGCCTCTGTCTTTGAGCTGCTACAATAACGATAATCAAGATAGTAATTATCTTATTATCATCTTACAACTTTTTTCCGGCACCGTCAATACAGAGAAGATATTGAGAAACACGTCTGTGGTTGTTTTAGCCCTGGGTTATATTTTCTTGCCAAAATAGATAGTCACAACCTGTTTGCCATGAACTGGCAAATTGATACTCCCTGTCAGGTTATCAACAGGAATCTCTTCCTGGAATTGTTCTGCCAGGTTTATTTTTGCACAATATTTATTCGAATATTTTCCGGTTGTATTTTCAAACAACATTGGGGAAATATTTACGTTAAGGGTGGAGCTGCCGGGGTTATATCCTCTCAAAAGCCAGCCCTTCCCGTTTTCTGTTTCTTTTATTGAACTTAAGACAAAGGGCAGCGAACGGTTATTTCCAAATTCATCACTGCTCAGGATCTTCACAAAATTACCGGCAGGCGGGAGAACCCCGTCATGTTCTGAAGCGGCTATTGCTTTCAGGGGCTGATTGAAGCCGCGGGCAATTTCTATGGCGGCGGGGAGTTCATCAGCAGAATGCGGGATGATTGAATAATCGAATTCCCAGTCACCGGGCATTTGCGCCCCGGGTGTTTCCATGGCAGGACCGGCGTGTCCCCGCCGGGTTAAGAAATCATCCCGAGAAAGCCAGCCAACGCAGCGCAGCAGGGTCAGGGCAATTTCTGTTCCTTGAGAGGTTTTGATGACTTCCACTTCCGGCAGACCCCGGTTGGCAATTGTCAGTCCATGTTGATCATCTGTAATTGTTGAAAAAGCGCGCTGCGGAACCTCAGGCCGCGGGTCTTCGATCCAGGTTTCCCTGTCAAACACCGGGGTTCCGGGATGACGGGTGAGTACCTCGAAGTGGCTGTCGTGCATGGCAGTCTCCGTTTTGATCGCGGCTGGGAAATGCACCCGTAAACGGTGATCCCCGGCCCGATTACTTATTTTGGTGTGAATATCGATACGGGGTATCGACCTGCCAAGGGTAACTTCAGTGATAATCGGTATTTCCTGGATCTCATTGGAACGGGATTGCCGGCCGCCTGACAGGCCGAGCGGGATTTTCAGAAGTAAATGAATCTTTAAAGATTGAATTGCTTCCCCTTGATGAAAGGTTACAGAGACAAACGAGGGGGAGAACAGTGTATCCACTGCCGGCGGTGAATAATTGTATTCATCACCCGCATCTCCGCCGTCCATAAACTGATTCATCCCTATATGGGTTAAACCGGTTCTTTTGTCCAGGATGGTAAGGCAGCCTGATTTTTCAACTTCAACTTTGAAATATTCATTTTCGATGACATGATCAACCGGTTTTACTGAAGGTTTTTGCAGGTAATCGATCAATTTTTTGCCGGCTGGTAGACGGCTGAGCATACCAATCACCGGCAGCAATAACCTGGCTGCCGCAGGCAGTTCGGTTGGATTGGCATCAATTATTGGTTCTGATACAAGGTGGAAAACACGCCACCCCAGCCCTGGAATATCTTTTGCACTGAACTTAATCCGGCTGACGTTCGGTGTATGTGCCCTGACATGGAAGCGGGTAATGCCCGGGTCACCAAATAAGGAATTGATTTCAATAACTGCTTTTTCCCATACGAGCCGGTCAGGTTCCTGGTCTGCGAGTGTGATATCCAAGTTTATTTTGCTGCCTTCACGCTGCGTTTCAAAGGCACGAATCCCATAACCGCTCACCCTACCTTCGCTGACCATATTGAATGCTGCCTTGAATTCAACCGGAGTCATGAGCGAATTAAGCAGGTCGGCGGCACTCAATCCGCGTGTTTCATATGGAATGATCTCTCCGTTCCCGCTCAGGAGCTTGAACCTGGCATTTCCAGGCGGTACATTAACTTCGATGGTGACAAGGTCAGTCCGGATACTTGGAGATGGGTTAAACACAATGACTGACCCAAAAGCAGATTTGGCTTCAAGAGGACTGCGGGTATCAACCCTTTCTGAGATGGCTTCCAGGGACTGGCGGGTCAGTTCTTCGCCTGCCTGATCAACCTGGTCAAAGCGGGTTTTCATTTCATCATGTACCTGGTCTATAGAACAACCGCAAATTGAATCGTGCGGATGATTTTCCATCAGCATTTTCCAGGTTTGGCGGATCAATTCGGCAGGCTGCTGTATGCGTTTGCTGACAGTTCCAGCGGCTTCATCTGTCTCATCCAACCAGGACGCGAAAGTGGAGAATGGTTCAACCCATTGGGTGAGGAGGTTTTCGCTGAAAGTATTCCGCTGCTTAATCCAGATACGCGTAGAAAGGACCCCTGGAAGAAGCGGCATTCTCTTGCAAGCTCGCAGTTCACCGATTACGACTGGCACTTCAGTCTGTTTCAGCTGTGGAAGAAGGTTGTCAAAGTATTTCTGTAACGTTGAATGATCGACATGCGTTTCACGCAGTATCTCGTCAGCAAAGGCAATGTTGGCTGAGGTATCCGGGGAAGGCCGCATGTGATCAGTACCGAGCATGATCAGGTGATCCTCGGCAGCCGAAAACTCGCATATCTTTTTACCCAGGCTGTCGATCGATTCCGCGAAACGATTCATTTCCGGCATGGAAGGATGTCCGGTTTCGCCGCCCGGGAGGTATGCGCCATTGGAATAGCTCTCCCTCAGGTAAGCCATGAGAACGCGGGAACCATCCGGCGATTGCCACCAAAATTCAGCCGGTTCGTCATCCAGGCCGCGCCACAGGCAGGCTGTTTCGATTCCAAAG
>CAZBRI010000235.1:0-5350 GCA_964494055.1 uncultured Anaerolinea sp. | reverse complement strand
AGATAGCTTCAGGTGACTGGAGTTCAGACGTGTGCTCTTCCGATCTCGGTTATTAATTTATAATGCTGCCCTGCTAAAAGAAAGATCCAAAGTCAGCGGTGAGCGTTTTTCACTTGAAGCTTCAATGGCCAAATTATTTGCCTCAGAAACTGCCATGTATTGCGCACATCAAGCAGTTCAAATCCACGGGGGGATGGGTTACAGCAAGGATCTACCAGTGGAAAGATATTTTAGAGATGCAAAAATCACAGAAATTTATGAAGGTACTAGTGAAATTCAGCGCCTTGTTATTTCCAGGTCTGAACTTGGCATAAGATAATTCATATTTATCCTGTTTTTATTCACAAATTTATCGAAAAACATTTTTTTTTATATACTACTGACATTATTTAGGATTTGATTTGACTTTGAGCGAAAATCGCTGGGATTCATTTTGGGCAGTCCATGCTACAAAAAAAGATTTATTTCACCGTTTATTATGGTCTGTTCGTTTTATTTTTTCAAAATCATATGCCAACTTAATTACTAACGAAACCAGTCAATTAATTTCACCGAAATTAATTGAAATAGGCTGCGGGTCAGCCCGCACCTTACATTACCTGGATTCCATTTATAAGAACTGTGAATGTGTTGCAATCGATTTATCCCCATCCGCACTTCAGCTTGTCCAAATGTTAAATCCGGAATTCCTGGTATGCCAGGGCAATGGCACTAATTTACCAATAAAATCAGATTACTTTGATGTTTCATTCAGTATCGGGCTAATTGAACATTTTTCACGGAACACCGCTGAAAATATCGTAAAAGAAAAGATCAGAATCACAAAACCCGGCGGGCTTGTGATCGTTATGGTACCTTGGATTAGTTCAGTATACAATCACTTATTCCGGAAACTGGCTGGCATCCATTGGCCGTTCGGGGATGAAAACCCATTTCACCGCCAGGAATTAAAATTATTTCTTCATCACCTTGGTCTTGAAAAAATAAAAATATTTGTGATCTACGGAACAACTCTCCTTGGAATGGGATTCCTGCCAAAATGATCGGGGCGCTAAAATTCGTTGAATCTCGAATTCACCCCAGGGTAAAAATATATGGTTTGTTACTCAGCAGCCTGATTCTAGCCGGCTGTGCACAAATTACATTATTCCTGGCAGCTGACCAGGCTGAATTTTGGATGCCCGAAAAATGGCTGAATAATATCGGTAATAATTCGTCACCAATTCCAGGGTTGATCATATATATACTTAGCGGAATTGTTTTAATTTCGGGATTAAAACGAATTGCGTTTTCAAATGAAACTATCTCTTTTTCCGCACAGCCATTCCAACGAAGGATTAAACACTTCAGTTTTTTTGTTACAAGTTTTGGAATTTCAATATTGACTTGTTTTTACACAGCATACGGTTCCATTCACGACAATAATGGATACGGGCTTACAGTTTTATGGATTTTAAGTCTATTCCTATTTGTTCTTTCAGTTTTTATTACCACTGAAACAAACTCATTCAATGTTAAAACGGTTATTGATTGGCTAATAACTCATAAAATTGAATTATTTACCATTACATTATTATTATCAACTGCATTCTTGTTGAGGTATTACGATCTGGAGTTACATCCCTATTCACTTGTTAACGATGAAGGTGAAATGGGAAAAGGCGGACTGTGTATTCTTAGCGGGGTGTGTAATAATCTTTTTTCTATCGGGTGGGCATCATTACCATTCTTTACCTACCTCCCGTACGCTCTCAGTATTTCCATTTTTTCCAATACCGGTTTTGCCCTAAGAATTGTCAGCGCTGTTATCGGGTCGCTTTCAGTTCTGTTCACTTATTTACTTACTAGAGAATTATTTAATAAAAAAACTGCCATCATTGCAGGGATTTTGTTAAGCTCATTTTCATTACAATTACACTTCAGCAGATTAGCAGTCATCAATATTATCGATTCCCTAAGTTATCCGCTCCTTTTGTGGTTAACAATGAAAGCTGCCAGAACCGGGAAAACTGGATATTATTTATTGACAGGAATTTTTTACGGACTGGCGATGATGACATATCCAGGATCAAGGCTTGCCCCGTTTGTTGCTGTATTGCTATCTTTATTGATCAGCATCAAGACACCTGGATTTATTCATGGGCAGCGGCGAAATCTCTCAATTCTCATTTCAGCCTCAATCCTGACATTTGCCCCGATGGGAGCTTTTTTCCTGCGGAACCTGGACGAATTTTCTTCAAGAATGAAAATGGAGGGGATCATTCAAAATGGTTCGCTCCTCCTCGAAGCGCAAAACTCAGGGCAAAGCCAATTATTTATCTTATTTGTACATTTTTTGAAATCCAGTTTGATATTTATCACATCTTTTGCACCGGTGCAGTTTTTTAATACACCTAGATCGTATTTTTCACCGATCGCAGCTGTTTGTTTCATGCTTGGATTGTTTATCATTTTTTGGAGATGGAAGGATTTCCGGTATTTCCTCATCATCTCCTGGTTTTTTGCGATCGTTATATTGGGGAGTACACTGACAGGCGGACCTCCAAGCAGTCAAAGGTTGTTAGGTTCCAGCCCGGCTGCTGCAATAATCGCAGCCATTGGTATTATTAAAATGACTGAAGCTTTTGGCCGTGAGAATAAATATGCAATGGTTATTGTTACATTCTTAATTACAGCAGGACTATCGTTTAACTTTTACCAGGATATTCGTTTTTATTTTTACGAATATCGTTTTGGTTATTATTTTGAAGATGTGAGTAATGAAATCACCTACGAATCTAGATCATACATCAGCCAGTTATCAGACCATGGTAATTTTTATTTAATTGGCGACCCAATGGAATACGTGGTATTTGGTAACTTTGATTATTTTTCGCCGGATGTAAAAAAAGAAAATTTTAATGAAATTACAAGAGAAAATCTGGGCAAAATTGATCTTAATAAGGATGCCCTGTTCCTGGCGATTCCACTGAGAAAACCTGACCTGGAAAAAATAAAAGAATGGATTCCGGGCGGGAAATGGATCGAAGAAAAAAGACGTTCTCATCCTGATGAGACTCTATTTTATTTTTACAAAATTAATCATTCTGCTCTGGAAATGTATAAACCATGAGCAGCGAACTTATTTTTTATACAGTGGTCGTTGTTTTGATTTCTGCGGGGATAGATATTCTTATCTATAAATTCAACGCGGCAAATCAAAATGATGAACTATTCAGATTGAAAATTGAAAAAATCACAAATTCCATAAAAAGCCGATATAAGGATTTGTATTCTGTAACACATAAACGCTGGTTTAATTCACTTGAAAAATTTAAAAGGCATTTTGTTCAAACATCGGCCGCTATAGAGACTAACCATGAAAAGGTAGAATTAATTCAAAGCACTGAAAAGCATACGGTACAATTTTCAAGTGAGCAGGTACCAGGGGAAGCAAACGGAAAAATCGCGAGGGTTTTTATTACTGCGGAGATACCTGTTGGAAGCTCGCTGCAAATTAATATTTCGGCAAAGGTGGACAGCGGTGAGGAAATTCAAACATCAGTTGATGTAGTTGAATATGGAACAGCCAAAACCCATCTTAATGAACAACAAATAAATCATCAGACAATTCATTCCGCTGCCCCTAAAAAAATGCGGGAAAATTTAAGCAGTCTCAATAAGAATATCCTGCGAACTGCTGATGGAAAATTCCCGGTATTATTGTTCATACTTTCAATCATTGTATATTTATATACACGATTTTCAGGTTTGGTTAATTATCCAATCTATTTTTTAGGGGATGAGGCAGTACAAACAGTCTCCGCAATGGCTTTACTCCAAAACAACTGGCTGGGACCGAACGGACAATTTCTCCCCACTTATTTCCAGAATGGTGCTTATTACAACCTCGGGACCAGTGTTTACCTGCAGATTATTCCTACTTACCTGTTTGGCAATTCTGTCATGATTACAAGAGGGACCTTTGCATTACTTTCGTTGATCCCTGCTATAACAACAGGTTTGATATTGAAAGAATTTTTTAATAGAAAACGCTGGTGGATTGCAACTCTCTGTCTATCGATCATTCCGGCATGGTTCCTGCATTCCAGAACTGCTTTTGAGACTTCTGTATTTGTCTCATTTTATTCAGCATTTATGTATTTTTACTTTGCATACAGGCTCAGGAATCCCAATAACATTTTTCCGGCCATTATTTCAGCTGCCCTGGCTTTTTATTCATACAGTCCGGGGCAAATGATCCTCGGTGTTTCAGTTTTATTATTATGCATTTCCGACTATAAATACCATTTACAACAGAAGAAAAAATTTCTGCCGGTTTTCTTCCTAGCTATTTTTGTTTTACTGCCATATCTACGTTTTCGATTAGCGAATCAATATTCACCGATTGATCATTTAAGACAGCTGGGATCATACTGGATTGATCCGATCCCCCTCCCGGATAAAATAATAAAATTTATCAATAATTATTTATTCGGTTTAAGCCCGCAATACTGGTTTTTTTCCGGGCATGAACCGGTTCTGAAAATGTTTTTTAGCACAAAACAACTTGAGAGCATCTTCACCAATTCAACTGACCTCACACGGCATATCATGAAAGGATACGGTAACATTTCTGTTTGGTCATTCCCGATATTTTTGATTGGTGTGATTCTTTGCCTGATCAATATAAAAAAATCTGCATCAAGAAATTTATTATTATTGGCATTCGCTGTACCGAGCGGAGCTGCCCTTGTAAACATCGGGATAACCAGGGTTCTGGTATTTATTATTCCAGCCAGTTTGCTTATATCCCTTGGACTCGAAGACGGTCTTCTCAGGCTAGAAAAGTGGATTGAAAGTTTTGCTGCAATCCAAAAGTTTAGATTTCTGAATGTATTCATCTCGATGATTACCTTTATTACTCTGTCCGGGATCAGCCTCAGTATACTGAATGATGCTTTGAAAAATGGAGGCTCATGGTTTCAGGATTATTCATTATATGGAATGCAATATGGTTCAAAACAATTATTTGAGGATAATATCCTCCAGGGATTGAAAACCTATCCAGATCGAAAATATGTTGTCTCACCCAGCTGGGCGAACGGTACTGAACAATTTACAAGTTTTTTCCTGCCGTCAGACCTCAGCACTCGAGTAGAGCTAGCCCAACCGATTAATTATGCTCAGCAATTAAAAAATGGTCTTCCAAATACAATTTTTGTTACGACTGCAGATGAATATAATAACTTGGTAATCAATCCTGAATTTACAAATATCAAGGTTGATAAAACCATACTATATCCAAATGGTCAGCCAGGTTTTTACTTCATAACTTTACAAACAGTTAGTAATATTGAAGCTATAATTG
>CAZBRI010000234.1:0-5353 GCA_964494055.1 uncultured Anaerolinea sp. | reverse complement strand
CACGGCTCTGAACACTCTTTCCCTACACGACGCTCTTCCGATCTGATCTTTTTGTAGATCTCGTCATTTGTTCCATCGAATTGTAAAAAGACGGTTGAAAGACCAGCCTCTTTCAACTGTTCAAGGTATTCGGGGTCTCTTGCAATGCGCAGGCCGTTGGTATTGAGCTGGAAAAAACTGAACCCGTGTTTGCGTCCCAGGCGGATGATCTCAGGCAGGTCATTCCGGACACACGGCTCGCCGCCTGAAAGCTGAATATTGAAAGGACCGCCGGCTGATAACAACCTTTCGTACCAGGTCTCGATCTCAGTCAGGGTCATGTCCGGGGTGTCAATTCCGGCTGATTGCCGGGCGGCATCCGCAAAGCAGACCGGGCAGTGCAGGTCGCAGCGCTGCGTCACTTCGAGCAGTACGCAGCAGGACTGCTGCTGATGCTCCGGGCAGATCCCGCAGTCAAACGGGCAGCCTTTCTGCACCGTTGTAAACGGATTTTTTGGAAAAGAAGGTGTTTTTGGTTTTACCCAGCTGCCAAAAGCCGGTTCATTTCCGCGCCACAGGATGGTGGAAAAGTCGCCATGCTCAGCACAGGTTTTATGCATATATACATCATTTCCCTGCTGTACCCTTTTGGCGGGGATGCGGGCCAGGCATTCAGGACAAACACTTTCGGTATGCGAGAGTACATGCATGTTTTATTCCAGCCCTGATAGATCATAACCATTTTCAACCAGCAGTTCTTTTACCTTCTGCAGGACACCGGTTACGAGAATCGGACAGCGGATTCCCTGGTTCTGGTTATTGCCAGCCAGGATCTCTTCGCAGCGAATGCCGCCGAATGGTTCTGAATATTCATTTTTAAACCATTTCACCAGGTCTCTGACCATGAATTCCAGGCGCGGGTCTTCCTGTTGATCAGCTTCACCTTTGCCGGCGTAAAGCCCAAGCAGTGATGCACCGCCGGTCAGTGAACCGCACAGCTCACCTGCAAAACCCAGCCCGCCGGCCAGGCCTTGCATGGCACGTACCAGGTCCGGGTTGTTTTTGCCCAGCATTTCCAAACCCTGCAGCATCAGTATCTGGCTGCAGTAAAAGCCTTGTTTTCTGAATGATGCCAGCGTTTCGTTATCTTCCATTTCACACCTTTTGGGCAGTTAACAAAAAATAGCCTATTTTTGCCTTGCTGCAGGCGATTAAAATATCCATGGGATCAGCAGCAGGTTCAGCCTGACTCCAAAACTTGCCGGCAGAAGTGCCGTTATTTAAAAACCGGCTCGTCAGATCTTTAACAGCCACAGAGTGATCTTCCCATTGAATGATCTCAAAACCTTTAGCAAGCAGCAAATTTGAGATTTCGTCCATGGAAAAAGCGGCCTGTAACCCGCTGTTCAGCGGCAGGCTTCGTAAATAGGGCAGCCCGGCTGGTTCCCGGGCATAAAGATCACTGATGCCGAGCCTTCCGCTCTTTTTTATAACACGTGAGATTTCGCGCAAAATTTGAGGGGTATGAGTGACGGCTGTCAGCGCACATTCAGCCAGAATGGCATCCATGGAATCAGCTGGCAAAGGCAGGTTAAGCGCAGAACCACAGGTCAGGTGCAGGTCAGGGGCAGATCTCAAACCCGAGAAAAGCGATTGGATCGAGTGATCCAGTCCGATTGAAAAATAATTGCGCTTGTGCTGCAGGTGTTTGAGGGTTGAACAAACCCCGCAGGCCAGGTCCAGGATATGTGCAGTGCCTGGCAGATCGAGCATATCCAGGAGACGCAGGGATAAGTCCGAACCGCCGGGGTGCAGGCAGTCATCACCGGATAGGCAGCTGAGCAGGCCATCTTCGTACATGGGCTGCCTGGCAGCTGCGAGCACTATTTATCCTCCAGCGCTTTTTCGACTTCAACCATTTTACCCAGGGCGAGTTCCTCGGGAATAAAAACAAGATCACAGGTTGGGCACCTGAGAAGTTCCACCGGGAAGGAGTTTCCCATATAGGATACATCCACTTTGCCGGTCACGAGCGGCTGTCCGCAGCTGGCGCATACCCAGCCCTGGTACCTGGAGAGATCAACATACTGGCTCATTTTTTCGCTCCAAGCCCGATGTCCATCCGGTGACTGTAAGCTTTGTAAACCATAAAATGGCCTTTTTGTTTGTTTGGGGTATATTCCACCCAGTATGTGACTGATGTAGGTTTGTAGTAAGCAAGGAAGTGACCTGTATTGCCGTTGAACATTCTTTTACCGGTCCGTTCGGCGTATTCGATCACTTTTTGCATATCTTCCACCAGGATCAGGCGGTCATCCACCATCTTCTGCACATCGTCCGGCAGGAACAGGTGAATTTTTTCAAAGTCAGCTTGTTCGGGCATGCTTTCACTCCACAGGTTTTTCAGTAGTTTTTCTTTCAGCCTGGCGCGATTTTCGTGTCGCTGCGAGTAACCCACCGCAGGGGCTAGGGCGGGATCGGCAGATTTTTCCCCGAAAATATAATCAAATATATGGGTGGTCCGTTTCCCATGCCGTGCAAAGAAATCACGGCACATGGCACAGTAGGTGACATAATCCAGCGGGCTTTCCTGTATCCGCCGTTCGATCACCTTATCGGAAAGCGGACGGTTTGCCAGCCACATTTGCCCGCCGTAGGAGCAGCACTCGGTTTTTTCCCGGCTCATGGGTAGTTCCTGTACCTGGCAGCCTGCTTTTTGCAGGATGCTGCGGATGGAATCCTGGATATGTGCTTCATGACGGGTGGAACATGGGTCATGAACCGTGACGATCGGGGCAGTGTCACTCAACGGTTCTGCCTGCTGCGGTCCAAGACGGTCATAAATATCCCAGAAGGATTCGATCTCAACCTCCGGGTAATAATTCTGGAAAACCTGGTAGCAGCTGGAACAAGCCAGGATTACCTTCGGTCTTCCCATTTTTTCATATTCTGCTTGGAATTCATTCCGGGAGCTGGCAAAAAGATCTTTCCGCCCGGCCCAATCTGCCGGGGCACCACAGCAGCGCAGCATGAGCCCCACACTTTCCTGCGGCAGCGCACTGCCCAGGAATTGATAGGCTTTTTCGGTGTATTCAGGGGATGAACCGCTCAGCTGACAACCGGGGAAGAAGACATAACTGCTGACCTGTGTCCCTGGGGCATTTTTTGCCAGCGCAAATTTACCGCCTGGCTGATTGCTGAAAGCCATGTCCTGCAGGGCAAAATCGTGCGCTGAGGCCGGCATGCGTTTCTGCTCAACCATCTGCACCCTGGCTTCATGGCATACAGCACCCATATCCACATCGGCCGGGCAGATGGCAGCGCATTGACCGCATAAAGCACAAGAATTGATGAATTTATTGGCGTGCCGGGTCCCCATGACGATCGAAAGGTTGTTATATACCTCGCGGATATATTTTTTGGGGTATCCCTTGTGTTCTGCCAGGTATTCACAATTTTTGACGCATTCCAGGCATTCGCATTGTATACAGCGGGCTGCTTCCGTCTCGGCAACTTCCCGCCCGTAATGGGTGGACGAATCTGCCGGCATGATCGCTGACTGACTTTGAATACCGCGTGTTTCGGTGAAGAGTTTGGTGATGTACGGACCTTCATTTACACGTGATGCGGTGAGCGAGACCTTTTGCAGGAAACGGTCGATCGATACAGCGGCACGCCGTCCTTCAGATATTGAGAGCACGGCAGACCCGTGAAAAGTGTTGATGCCGGCTGAATAGGGGTAATCGATCTCATTGGAAGTGACGGATACCCTCAGAACATCCCCGCCAGAAAATACTTTATCGATGCTGGTCTGAAAAGTATCCGGGTCAATGGCGATCTGTCCGCGGTTGTTCAGTTTTAGATCGGGGATATCACTGGAGTGCGGTCCGATCCCCAGGAAGACTGCGTCGAACTCTTCGCACAGGCGGGCAAGGAATGTGCTGTGCCCATTCCCGCCGCTCCGGCCGACGGCCGCATTCAGCCTGACCTCAATCCCAAGTTTGTCGATGATTGAAAGATCGTTGACCAGAACATCCCGCGGCAGCAGGTCCGCCGGGGTTTTCCACAAACCGCCGCCGATGCGGTCGCCGGCTTCGAAAATAACCACTCCCCAGCCTTTGCGGGCCAGGTCATGCGCGGCAGTCAGCCCGCTGATCCCCGCGCCGATGACTGCCACAGTTTTTGATTTTCGCGGCAGTATCCTGGATGCTTCAGGTTCACCGCCGTATTCCAGGCTTGCCCTTTCCAGGGCGGCCATCTCAATTGATCCGCCGAGGTCTTTCCGAAGGCAGGCGCTTTTGCATGGCTGAACACATATCCGGCTGACGATGCCCGGGAATGGGACAGATTTTCTGTAAAGTTTTTGGGCAGCAGCGAAATCCCCTTTTGCCATTTCAGCAGCCATGCCGCGCATATCCACATGGGCAGGACAGGATGCAGTGCAGCCGGGGGCTTGTTCTTGAATACAGCGATTTTCCTGTTCACGGAGTTCTTTTTGGTCCATATAAGTCCTGTTACAGGTAAAGTGTGGTCAACCTAATGAGAAAATGACGGCTTGCCGGACGTGGATTTGGATCATGAACCGGGTTAATTGTAAGATAAAAATGAAAAAATAGACCGGGCTCAATTATTCACGGTGTACTTTTATTATATATTAAAAAGCAGGAGCGCCTGCGCGCGTGCGCAAGCGCTCCTGAACGTTCAAAAATTATACGGGTTTCAGAGCTTTCAACCCGGCTAAAACCTTCTCAGGCCTGGCGGGCAGGTGGGTAATGCGGACGCCTGTTGCATTGTAGATGGCGTTCACAACGGCCACATGCGGGGAGGTCAGCGGGAGTTCGCCAACGCCGGCAGCGCCGAATGGACCATGTTCACGGGCATTTTCGAAGTAATGAATATCGAATTTGTCAGGGATGTCCTTGGCATACGGGATACCAGCGCCAAGCATGGTGCTGTGTTTCTCGATGTCTTCGAAGTCTTCGGAGAGGGCCAAACCGATACCCTGTGCAACACCGCCGTAGATCTGACCATCAACAACCAGTTTGTTGTTGATCTTGCCGATGTCGGCCATGACTGTCATGCCTTCAACGGTGGTCTTGCCGGTCTTGGTGCTGACGTTGACTTCAGCCAGGAATGCACCGTACATGTAAACGGCGAAGGGGTTACCCTGACCATTTTCATCGCAGTTGGAGTTCATGGAAGCGGCCCATTTTCCGGTGTAGCGGAGAGGGGCACCCATGGCGACCATTTCATCGTATGTGCGGAATTTGCCATCGGGTTTGGTCATGGCGGCGATCAATTGTTCGCAGCCGTTCTTGATGAGATCGGAAGAGCGTCGTGTAGGGAAAGAGTGTTCAGAGCCGTGGGTATGTTG
>CAZBRI010000233.1:0-5354 GCA_964494055.1 uncultured Anaerolinea sp. | reverse complement strand
TGATAACTACCTTTTGGTCAATTTCAGGGGATGCTTGACTAAGTTCTAAAACCCACTGATTATCTAAATGATTTATACCAAAAGTAATTTCTGAGATTCTTGAAGACTGAGGCATACTGGAATTAATTATTGCCTTATTCTTAGTCATTAAAAATAAAGAAGCACCTTCTTTTTCAATTCTGAAACCGCCAGGAAGTGTACATGGTTCAAGACTTTGGGCTTTTTCAAGGGTGTTAAAATCCAAGCCTGGAAATTCTGGTTCGAGGGTCATGACAGCCCTCCGAAGAATGTGTCTCCTGACGGCATGAGTGGTATGAACTAAATAAGAATAATTAAATTCAATATAACCTGAATTAATCTGATTTACAGCAAGCTTCCATTCAATATCAATCGAATTTTCAATAATCTCAAGATCGCCCTGTAGTAATTTAGCCGTTTTAGAGAGCGAATTTTTGAGGTTTGGATTATATTTTTCGATGATTGGAATTAAATCCTGCCGGATTTTGTTTCTAAAAAAATGATTGTCAAAATTTGTTTGATCTATCCTTGGTTTAATGCCTGCAGCATTACAATAATTTTCTGTTTCAATTCTTGACCAGGATAATAACGGCCGGATGATTGGAATGTTTTTATCAAATATTGAGAGAATAACGCTAGGAAGCATTCCTTTTAAACCATGTAAGCCGGCACCCCGTATCAGGTGCATTAATATTGTTTCTGCCTGGTCATCTGCTGTATGACCAACGGCAACTGCCTGTGCATTATATTTTCTTGCTTGAGCAAATAAAAATTGATAACGCAGGATCCTGGCAGCTTCTTCAATTGTTAAAGAGTTCGTTTCTGAATACTTTCGCACATCAGAATTTTCAGTTACGAATGGAATCCCCATTTTTATGGCAAGATTTTTTACAAAAATAACATCATCATCGGACTCTTTTCGGAGTTGATGGTTAAAAATTGCTGCAATCACGGGAAACTTCTTTTCATTCAAAAAAATAAGAAGAGCAACCGAATCAGGTCCGCCAGATATTCCGATAATTATCGTTTTTCCGGGGGAAAGCTTTGTTTTCTCGAATGCTTCATTATTCACGGATCATAACCTGTAATTTTCAAAACACTTATTTCAGCTGATACAGCTCAACCAACACCCCGGTTGCGCTTTCCGGGTGAATAAACGCATATTTTTTCCCGTCATTTGTGATTTTTGGAACATCATTGATCATCCGGATCCCGATAGATAATAAATGTGCGATCATTTTTTCAATATCATCTACCTCAAGGCAAATATGATGCATTCCCTGCCCTTTTTTTGCTAGAAATTTACCGATCCCTGTTTCATCGGAAGTTGGCTGCACTAATTCAATTTCCCCGCCATTTATTGGTAAAAAGGCTACCCTGGAACTTTCAGCTGGGACGTTTGTTATTTGTGTCATAGGAATTCCCAGACCTTTATTCCAGAAAGCAAGCGCGGTGTCAATATCATTCACCACGATTGCGACATGATTTAAATTTGTTATTGATGCCATATTTTTCCTTTAAGGTTAATAATTTAAAAGTAATTAATTGATTATTTCGCTGAGCGGCTGCACCGAAAACCAATATCAAAATTCGTTCTATTCGGGCTGTCCCAGTACCGGTAGGATGTCCGAGCAAGATCAAAATGATAATACCAGGAGCCGCCTCTTAGGACCCTGGCGTTTGAACCGGTCACTTCTTCCCTTCCATCTTTTGCATCATAAGGATAAGGTTTATATTCACTGCTGACCCATTCCCAAACATTTCCGGCCATATCATAAGCACCGTATGGGCTTTTACCCAGAGGGTATGAGCCAACTTTTGCAGTATCTCCAAGCCCGCCAAAATAATTAGCAAGCAATGGATCGATATCCTCTCCCATAGGGTATGTACGTCCATCCGTACCTCTTGCTGCTTTTTCCCATTCGGCTTCTGTCGGTAATCGGCTTTCTACCCAATTGCAATAACTCCTTGCCTGGTTCCAATCTACATTTATAACAGGGAAGTCAGCAAATTGTGGATCACTATAATAACTATTCCTGGTAAATGAAGACTCGCTGAAAGGATTATTGCATGCACCATCTAGTACACACTTTGAATACATATAATTTGTTACTTCAGTTTTATCAATCCAAAAATCAGGAATAAATAAATTTTGTACTGGCTGCTCATCTTCCTGTCCTTCCTTACTTCCCATAATAAAGGCACTTCCAGGGACGAAAACCATTTCCATACCGTCTTTATTTCGTTTTACGATTGAACCTAAAACATAGGTTGGAATTGCAGTTTGTGTTGGAGTTAAAGTTAAAGTGCTTGTTATAGTGGGGGTTAGTGTAATAGTAGGTGTAATCGTGGGAGGGAGAGGTGTAGAAGTTCTCGAATAGGCAATTAAAGTTGCTTTTTGGGATGCACCAAAAGCAGAATAATTGGTAAAACCGACAGCAGATAAACTCAAGAAAATCCCAGCAAAAAAAAGTATCAATGTTGTGTAGAAAGACCGCTTAAATTTTTCCCATAACTGGGGTATCAACGGCAGGGGGGGCGGCGAAATTTTATTGAAAATCGAGTGAATATCTGGATAATTCGGATATTTTTTTTTGAATGAAAACAATTTTATTTTTGAAGTATTGAGTGATGAAGCAGCACTCAAGTAAAAAACATTAGCTTTTTGAAATATTTCGATAGTATTCTGTAAATTTTGGTTAACAGTTGAATCTGTTGATAATTTTAAAACTTTTTCAATAATCGGTTGAGCGGTTTGAAAATCATTTTTAGAAAGCGCGTTGTTTATTACTGGTAATAATTTTTCAACCTGATCTTTTTCATAATTACTAATTTCGGCAGTAATTAATGAAATAAATGTCGAACAATCCGGATATCTTTCACCAGGGTTTTTTGCTAAGGCTCGTTGCATTATCACATTTATAGAGGTAGGCAATAAAGGATTTATGTCATTAATTATCGGAGGCGGATTTCTTATCTGTTTAATTAGTACAGCAAGTGAAGTTTCCCCGGTAAATGGTAATTTACCGCATAACAATTCAAAAGCAATAATTGCAAGAGAATATTGGTCGGAAAATGTGTTGGCTATACCGCCTTCGGCCAATTCTGGTGATGTATATTCAGGTGTTGGCTTAATATTTTCTAAATTATCCCCAGATGATTTTTCAATGGCTTTTAATATTCCAATATCTGAAATTTTTAATTTTCTATTCTCATCGAAAAGAATATTGCCTGGCTTTAAATCGCCATGAATAAAACCTTGGTGATGAAGAGCGTCAATTGAGTTTGCAATGATCTGTAAAAGTGAAGATTTTTGACTTGATGATAATCCAGGGTTATTTTTGACATAATCATGTAAATCACCAGATTTCATGTATTCCAGGACTAGTGAAGGAGTAAAATTATCCGAAATAATGTCATATATTGGAATAAAATGATTGTCAGAAATTGAAACAATTGGCTTAATATCATTAATAAATAATTCGATCGATTCAGGGCTGGAAAATAAATCAGAATTTAATTGCTTGATCGCCACTTCTCTCAATAAAAGTGAATTTTCTGCCCGATATACAACGCTATATTTCCCGCGGCCGATCTCTTCAATTATTCGGTATTTGCCAATATATTTTTCGGTGTTATTTACCATGATTTGTTGATTGTAATTGATTTTATGAATACTTGTCCAAAAAAATGTTCCAATTTTCAAAAAAACAAATCACGTTTCAAAAAACGTGATTTGTTTTAGCTATGAAATTACTTATGAGTGAAAGAATTACGATAATAGAAATTGTTTTTTCTTACTTATTGGGGTTATCTATAACACAACGAAAACCGATATGATCACCCTGATTGACAGGTAATAACTTTGCTCTGGCATATGATTTAACAATATCTTGATTATCCGACCATGAGCCGCCTCTTATCACTCTGGCGCCGGCTGCATTTGGATCCTCACGGCCATCATTTGCGTCAAATGGGTAACGTTTATATAGGCTATTGACCCACTCGGATGCATTCCCAACAAGATCGAGTACTCCGTAAATACTGGCGCCGGTCAGGTAAAAACCACTGCTTGTTGTATCTCCAACAAATCTACCGTAATTTGCAAAAGTTGAATCTATCTGATTGCCCCAAGGATATTGTCTTTCATCAGTGCCTCTGGATGCCTTTTCCCATTCTGCTTCAGATGGGAGCCTTCCCCCAATCCACTTACAATATGATGCCGCTTGATTCCATGTAATTTGAAGAACAGGATAATTAGAAAACTCATTTTCTCCATAATATTTGGCTCTTGAGAAGGAAGCATTTCTAGTATGTTCTGAACAATTTCCGGAATTAACACAAAGAATATACATACCGTTGGTTACTTCGGTCTGGTCTATCCAATATGCATTAGTGTTTACCTGGTGAACAGGTTTTTCGTCAATATTGTTGTCACTGCCCATGGTAAATTGCCCGTCCGGAACATATAGCATTATCATCCCGTCTAATCCGCGTATAAATTGTGAACCTACACCTATCGTTGGGACAGGTGTATTTGTTGGGGGAATTGTTGGAGTCCATGTTGGTTCCAATGTCTGTGTAAAAGTTGGAGCAGGAGTAAGCGTTTGTGTTGATGTAGGTGGAACGGGTGTTTGACTGCGGGCAATTGCTACTAATGTTGTTTTGATTTTTGAATCGGCCGGGGCTAACTTGTCATACGAAATTCCTGCGAGGCCGATGAAAATGCTAATTAAGAGCATTATTAAAAAGGATGCAATTCCATATCTTAACGAGATTAACTTTTGAATTGCCAGTGGAGTCGGGTTAGGATTTAACCCTGCAAAGACCCCATGGGGGTCAGCGATAGGGGTTATGATATTTAAGAATTCCTCAGCATTTCCGCGAACATTATCAATTGCATCTGAAGAATTTTGATAAGAGTTTATTGCGCTAACTCTTGATTTTAATTTTTTGAACCGTTCAATCTCAGATTTTTCCTGTTGATTTAGTTGAGCGGCAAATTCAAGTAAGGAATTCGCAGAATGTAAATCGTTTTCTTCCAATAATTGTTCGATTCGATCAAGAATTGTTTTAAATTGCCCATCATTTGATGCGGTTCCAGCTGACGTTAGCGCTCTTGCGAATGATGAGCAATCAGCAAATCTCTTTCCAGGGTCCTTAGATAAAACCTGATTAATCACTGAATCTATTTGTTGAGAGATTAACGGATTAATTCGGCTTGGGACAACAGGTGTATCTCTCACATGTTGCATATAGATCGATACTGCTGTATCACCCGTAAATGGAAGTTTTCCAGTTAATAATTCGTATGCGATCACACCAAGGGAATACTG